>CAZFDB010000001.1:0-26479 GCA_964517475.1 uncultured Desulfurococcaceae archaeon
GACATAATCAATATATTCAACTCGAAATGAATCTCCTCAACACCCTTGATAGGTAAAGTAATTAGAACCACGCGAGCAAAATAATTATAGCCAAACATCCAGAACAACCCAATTAATACCGAGCAGATAGCCAGAGTAAGATAAGGAATATACATAACAGGACTAGCCTCATGAGCCTCGTGAACATGATGCTCCTCATCAGATCTCATGAATAAGTAGCCTACAGCTCTTATAGAGTAGAAAGATGTCAAGAAAGCCGTCACAAGTAGTAGAACAGGGATCATTGAATAACCCGCTAGAACAGAGACATCGATCACGAGATCCTTACTCCAGAAACCTGCTAGAGGAGGCACCGCAGCCAAAGATAAGGCTGCTAAGTAACTAGATAAAATAGTTATTCTCATATAACTCGCTAAACCCTTCATATCATTTATATATCTGCTATGAACAGCATGGATCAGGGCACCAGCACTGAGGAACAATGCTGCTTTAAAAACAGCGTGGCTGAGAAGATGAGAGAACCCGGCAACAATACCGAGTCCAGGCTCACTGATCAAACCAGATAAAGCCGTTGCAACAAACATGTAACCTATCTGCGAAGCCGTGGAGAAAGCCCATATAAGCTTAAGCTCTCTAGCAACCACAGCCATTGTAGCCATCATAAAAGCTGTGAAAGCCCCTATCGAAGCAATAATAAGAAAATACTCTCTGACTTGGAGAAGAGCTATATCACCACTTATAGACGCAACAGATATGAATATAGGCGAGAACCTCAACATAAAGTAGACACCGGCTTTAACCATAGTCGCAGCATGAATAAGAGCTGAAACACTCGCAGGACCAGTCATCGCCGTAACCAGCCACTCATGCAGAGGAAATTGAGCACTCTTAGCCAGAGCACCTAAAGTGGTTAGCAATAGAAATATTGTTAAGAAACCACTGGAAGACAAGTCTCTGAAGACCGAGGCCAAAACATTATTCGAGTATAAATCAGGTATAAAACTTGTTCCAGTAGCAAATATCATGTATCCTAAACCCAGCAAGAGACCAATATCAGCAACACCAGTCATCAAAATAGCTCTCACACCAGAGTGACTAGGTGAGAAAAACATCGATTCACCAAACACAACCCTCCCTCTATCCCCAACATAGGTGGGTTCATCATCATCTCTATACCAATGACCAATAAGCGCATAAGAAGCAAGTGAAGTCCCCTCCCAACCAATTATGAATAGAAGAAGATCACCAGTCATGACAAGTAGAAGCATTGAACCTACAAAAAACGTGAAGAAGACCCAGTATCTATGCTCACCATAATCATTCTCCATATACTTAAGACTATAGATAGCGATGAGTAGAGATATCCATGCAACCATTAGAGACATTATAGATGATAAACCATCTATATAACTCGTGAATCTAAAGATTATTCCACTCTCCCGAGAAAGAGGAATAGTGAACCATACAGAGTCTCTTGAAATAATTATCGTCGAAGGATTACTCCAAATAATTACTAGTATAGGTATCGTAAGTATGGCTGAGACAGCTATCGAGAATACTCCTATGAACCCAGATAATCTCTTCTTAAACAACCCTACTAATCCAGCTATCGCGGCCCCCACAAAAGGTGTTATCCATACAAGATCAATCCACCAAATAATCTGTGTACTCATACCCTCACCACCCCCTCACGAAACTTAAAATAATTTTTAGATAAAGTATCTCTGGAGATCCGCTAAAGATATTCAGGACATAACCTATTAATACAAGCATTAGGATAGATATGAGAGAAACTGAGAATGTTGATAACGAGATCTGTGGAGGAGACTCTTGTATCACTTCCTCAGATCTTCTTTGACCAAAGAATATTCTCCTCATGGTTACGAAGCTATAAGCAATTGTTAAACCAAATCCTAAGAAACCTAATATGATGAAAATTATTACTTGAGAAATATTATTGATTCGAGACATTATATATAGAATGAATCCTGATACGATAAAGAATTTACTCACAACACCCATCGTAGGAGGTAGCCCAGATATCGATAAGAAACCCAGCAACGCTGAACCTGCCGTGAAATTCATTGTGGAGGCTAAACCACCCATTCTCCTCATATCTCTTAAACCATGACCACTCACTATTATACTTCCAGCGGACATGAACAACGCCGCTTTACCAAGCGCATGTGTTAGGTAGTGTAGAACAGCACCTATTAAACCAGCAGGTGTTAATGTAGATACTCCCAGCAACACATATCCCATCTGAGAAATACTACTATATGCCAAGAACCTCTTATAATCATTCTGGAACAAAGCGACTAATCCTCCATAGATCATTGTTAACAAAGCCCATAGAATCAGGTAGTATTGGATAGAATAATAGACTTGGGGGAACAGGGTCACTAATACACGTATCAAACCTAAACCTGCTAAACCAATCAAATTGGGGCTCAGCAGAGCTGATATAGGAGTAGGCGCCTCAGCATGAGCATAGGGAAGCCATATATGGAATCCTAGAGCAGGTAACTTGATCATGAGACCAATTAATATGAGTAGAAAAACTATGAATTGTATCCCCTGAACACCTAGAAACTTTTCACCATAGCCAGTCATGTAGTAAGGCTTTGTCGGTGAGATAAAATCAAAAGTCCCTGTGTTAATCCCGTATATCAAGGATCCTAGTAGGAATAATAGTGCTCCCATATGAGTCCATATAAAATACATCACACCAATCCTAATTCTCGCGCCGTAGCCGTATAGAGCAATGAGTATAAACGATGTTATTAGAGAGATCTCGAGGAATACGTAGAATTCTAGTAAATTAGTTGATAAAGCGACACCATTCATTGAGAAAGAGAACAATAGATAATTAACATAGTAAGTTCTCCAAGACCCGTAGCCTAGCTCCTTAAATCTATGCTCCATGTACGGGTGCGAGTAGAGAGATACTATCGCTGTAACCAATGATACTCCTAGGAGAAATGGTATATTGTATGCGTCTATGAATAATCCGAAGGTTCCTATAGAGGCTGCCTCGAAAAGAGCTTCGTAGTATGGAACACCGTATCTCACAGGGATCAATACATAGATTAGTAGACTATAGATCATGGCTATGAATGATGCTATAGAACCTAGTCTACCTGATATCTTTGGTGAAGAAGCTATTAAGAGGGTAATTAATGCAGGGATCAATATAGTGCTTAGAAGAATCATTACTCCTCACCCTTCAGAGCTAGATCCTTAATAATTCTCTCCTCGGTATCTATCCTCCTCAACACACCATATCTAATTAATGCAATAAGGATCGAGAATGTGACTACTATCTCGCTAACAGCCAGCAATATAGACACTAAAATAAGAGAAGATACAAAACTAACAGAGTCGCCTATCAACACAGCACCGCCTAAGTATTGATAGATATATGAGAAAATCCCTAGTATTATTAGAATAAAAGCATTGAACATCACCTCAGCCGAGATAAGTATCCTAGCAATATTTCTACTAGATAATATCCCGTAGATCGATATAGCCAATAATAGAGAAGCTGTTAAGAGCACATAATTCATTTTCTCACCATCTTCATAGCGATTAGTAAAGATACGAATAAAGACAAAGCACTCACAGAAGCAATCACGAGAATAAGCGTGAAATAGTTAGCAACTAAATAATTAGCAATATAGACATAATCAGGTTTATCAAGAATAATAACACTATTCTCGGTTCTTAACGAGATATAGATCAGGGGAGAAGCTGATAGCACAGCTACGAGAAGAGCAGGGATCCTGAGACCTCTAACCTCCCTGGGAAACTCCTCTCTTAGAAGAAGCGTGGTCATGACAATAAAGAGAACACCAGCACCCACATAAACAAGAACATGCACAACGCCTAGAGTAGGCAGACCTAGCAAAGCTATTAAGGAAGCAACTAGGAGACCTAGAATAGATAAATACACCGCTGCATACACCAGATTCCTCGCCAACACCGTCATCAATCCACTCAATACCGCGAAGAAGCCTATGATCGCAAATAACTCATTGATATAATCCATATACTCACCCTATAGCCTCGTACCTCAAACCTCTATTCTCATCAATAACAACCCTAAACTTTTTCCCAACAATTTTTCTCGGAGGCACATACTCATCGGGTCTCTTCGTAAACTCCTCCAATGTTGTTAACATATCCTCAAATCTATAGAATGCCACGTCATGGATCTTGTATGTCTCGAAAGCCTCGACAGGGCAAATATCAACACAGTAGTAGCAGAAGATACATCTCCCCCAATTAATCGTAGGCACCTTCTTCTTATCTCTCAACACCAGTCTTATAGCATCAGCTGGGCAAACAACATCACATAAGCTACAGCCTATGCACTTATCAGCGTCTACCCGAAACATTCCTCTGTATCTATCTGGGTACTCAATATCTTTGTAAGGATAATCAATAGTCATTCTCATAGGCTTTGTCAAATATCTGAACCCTGTTGCTAGAGCATCAATATTCCTCTGAACAGATCTGCTCGGAGGAGGAGTTTTTACGTTAAGCACCCTCACTTTATCAACTCCTTTATTAATTAACTCCTTTATCCTAGGATCCAGATCCTCTCGAGAAGACATATTCTCACCTTAACACATATGATAATGCAAGAGACCAGATCATTGATACGATGGATAAGAAAAAGATCTGGGACCAACCTAATCTAATAGCTTGATCAACCCTATATCTAGGATAAACAGATCTTAGGAAAACCGAAATTAACATTAAGATAGATGTTTTAATCAAGATAATCAATCCTCCGATCAAATATGATGATACAGGATCTCCTGATACAAGCGGAAGCCATCCTCCTAAAAAAACTATTGAGAACAGCATGGAGTAAATATACAATTTAATATACCCTATACCCATAGAAACACCATACATCAAACCACTATACTCAGTATATGGACCCATAACAAGCTCCGACTCAGCCTCAGAGATCTCGAACGGGAATCTCCCAGTAATTCTTATAATAGCGATATAAGCCACCAACGCGGCCGATGGATTAAGTAATATACCCGGTAAATATCTAGCTTGAAAATCTACTGCGCCGCTCATATCCAGGGATCTGTATAATAGAGCCATTGATAATATTGAGATAATAAAAGGTATCTCGTAAGAAATCATTAGAAAAGCCTCTCTTAATGAGCCTATGAAAGCAAATTTATTATCTGAAGCATACCCTGTCACTATGATGAAGATAGGCGCTATAGATAATAGAGCTAGAACAACCAGTATATTAGAAGAGATATATATAGGAGGCTCAACATAAGGTGTAACAGGAATAAATGCTACGGGAATAATAGAGAAGATAAGTGCTAGTGCAGGACCTGTTAAATAAGCAATCCTATCTACATTGCGTGGAACTATGAATTCTTGAAAAGAATATCTAATGAGATCAGCAACTAATTGAAGAATTCCACCAAATCTCCTAGAGACATGAAGAGGACCGTATCTCAACTGGATAAGACCCGCCATTTTTCTCTCCGCCCAGATAATCAATATAACTAATACTAAAACCGCCCCGAATCCTGGTAGAATAAATATGTGGAGAAAATCATATATTAATCTACCAGGTATCTCGAAAGGACCTATGACCACAGCCATCATCTATCAGCCTCCGGAGGGAAGTAATCAAGAGATCCGTATATAGCTGGTATATCAGCCACTCTATGCCCAGGTATCAGATATTTGAATAAGATCACGTTTCTGAAAGATGGTGTGACGAACCTGAATCTATAGGGGTTCGTAGATCCATCGCTCACGACATGAAATAAAGCCTCCCCTCTACCAGCCTCAACACGAGCCATAGCCTCACCTTTCGGAGGCTTCAAAGTAGCCATTAAACTTGGTAATTTAACTCTTCTCTGCTCAGCATAGATCTTCTTCATCAAAGGATTGAAGAGCCTTGATATCTGTGGAGAAATAATTTCTCCATCAGGAATCTTCTTAATAGCTTGTCTAATAATATTGATGCTCTGCTCAATCTCCTTAAACCTAATTAATCCCCTAGCATAACTATCTCCCTCCTCAGCAACAGGGATCATGAAATCAATCTCATCATAAGCCTCATAAGGCTCAACCATTCTAACATCATAATCTATGCCTGAGGCTCTCACATTAGGTCCCGTCACACCAAGCATTCTCGCAACATTAGGCTTAAGAATACCTACATCCCTAAGTCTTCTCTCTACAACAGGATTATTCAAAAAGATCCTCTCCCAATCCTTAAGCCTCTTCTCAATATATCTAAGACCTTTTTCAACAGCATCAGGAAAACTCTGAGGCATATCTCTCCTAACACCACCAGGTATAGCATATGCGTAAGTGATCCTTGCACCCGTAAGCATTGTTGCGAGCTCTATCATAACCTCTCTATCCCCGAAAGCCCACATAAACCCTGTTGAGTGCCCCAGAAATATCGCGAGGATACCAATACCATAGAAGTGACTAGCAATCCTCGTAATCTCGGCCAAGATCGTTCTAAGATACTTAGCCCTCGGAGGAACATCTACTCCCATAAGTTTCTCAACAGCATTTACGTAACCAATAGTCATTGGGGTAGTATCTAGTAAACTAGGTCTCTCAACAAGAGGTATGGTCTTTATATAAGCTCTATTCTCACTAAGTTTCTCAATAGTTCTATGCACAAACCCTATATCAGGATCACATCTAACCACAACATCCCCATCCACCCAAGCAAGAATCCTCATATGCCCAGACCCTGGGTGGGTAGGACCTATCTGAAGCTCAATTAATCTCTCACCCTCCTCCTTAATCCCTGTCTCAACCACTCTGAACATCTCCTCGGATAACTCCTGAGTAATATCCTGAGAACCTGCTACTTCCACGGAGCCTCAGCCTCACCTGCTTTACGAGTAACTATTCTAAAATCTTTACGCATAGGCCACTTACCCTCAAACTCCTCTGGAAGAAGAAGTCTCCTAAGATCCGGGTGATTCTCAAAATAAACACCAAACATCTCCCATGTCTCTCTCTCATGAAACTCTGCACTAGGCCAAACACTTGTTAGAGTAGGAACTCTAGGATTATCTCGATCAAGAGATGATTTTATCACAATCGTATATTTCCTAACAACTCGTAGATAAGAACCTACGTGAACCATAAGTTCTAATCTTTTCTCCCGCGGATAATCTACTGCTGAGACAGACTTCACATGATCAAAGCCTAAGTAAAATAGTTTCTTAGCTAGATCCGTGATTCTCTCCTTAGCAACCTCAATATAAATTACCTTCTCAGTCTTATCCGCATAGATCTTTGATACAAGTTCTTTAAGCTCATCATTCAAAATACTTAAGAGACTATTTAGATCAGGATCCTTTATACCTGGCTGAGACATCTAGACAGCCTCTTCACACCTGTTTCTTAACATACTTCTTCAAGATCTCTATATCCTCTCTAGATACACCAACACTCCTGATCTTGTCCTGGAGCATCAGAATAGCTCTCGCAAGCCCCTCGGGTCTCGGAGGGCAACCAGGTATGTACACATCTACAGGAATAACTTCATTAGCTCTCACAATATTATAGCTGTTCCAGAATAACCCACCATCAATAGCACAAGCACCCATAGCAATAACAAATTTTGGATCAGCCATCTGCTCCCATGTTATCCTAGCAACCCTAGCCATCTTAAGAGTTAGAGTACCTTCTACAATAATAAGATTCGTCTGCCTAGGAGAGACAAAAGGTAAAGAACCATATCTCTCAAGATCATATCTAGGTGAGTAAGCACCAGCTAACTCAACACCACAGCAACTAGTCATTAGATGAACAGGCCATAACGAATATGAGATAGCCCACTCCATAATATCTCTGACAGGCCTCTTCTCCAACAAGGATCTTATTAATTTTTTCACGAACACATCTATTTCTCCAATAAAAACTACGCCTCTCTCCATAGATCCAGAACCTCCGCGTATTTATAGACTATATATAAAATAGGGAGAATAATTATGAGACTCACAACCAATACGTAGGAGACTAGGTTAAGGAGATCATAAGGAGACAAAAGAATAAATATGAGGAGAACCACTAATGGCTCTAATGAGGAGAACATTAAGAGAAAAGGATAATACTGCATTATGAAGAATCCCCTAGATCTCCCAGATCTAGGATTCCCACTCTCGAATCTCTCTCTCTTCATCACATACTCTACATCAGGTGAAACAGCGATTGAGATATAGTAGGCAGCCACAGGAATGAGTAACGATACAATCACGAGTAAAATAATCATGGCAATAGCGTATATATCAACCAAAACAGAACACCATTAATTAAATTAATCCTAGGATTAGTTATCAGAGAAAGCTTTTAAATATATATAAGCGGTAAAAGATTAGGTATATCAATAATTAAATCAGATAGATTAGATATAAGTTATCAACATATTTTTTGTACCTATAAAAATATTGCCTCGGGATCAAAGATACTTTAAATGTATATTAAATAAACTATTAAACTAATTAGAACATAATTACTCTAGGAGGATAAGAGGTTATTTGAAAAGAGCATTTGAAAACATATATGTGATAGATCAAACAACTTTATTAGAAGATTTTGATCTAGTTAAAGAAGTGATAGAGAAAAGAATCGGGTCGGGAGAGATCCATGTATTGAAGCAAGTTATAGAGAAATTCGAGAAAGGAGTTAGAGAAGGAGATCCTCAGGCTATGAGAGGATTAGAGAATATTGAGAGATTAAGAGAATTAATAAGTGGTAGAGAGGATCTTGAGTTAAGAATCGTGAATATTCAAGAGAAAATAACTCCTGAAAAAACACTAGAGCAAGTAATTAGAGACTATACACTAGAGATCGGTGGGATCTTAATAACATCAGATCCTCTGCAAAAAAGAATTTCTCAAGCAATTAATATAGAAGTGATCGAGGTGTCTAAGAAGAAATCTGGGTTGTTATTCGAGAAATACTTTGATGCAGAAACAATGTCTATCCACCTGAAAGCAGGGGCTCCTCCAAGAGCTAAGAAAGGTTCACCACTCAAATGGTTTTTTGAGTATCTAGATAATAAACCTCTTACAGAGAAAGATCTGGAGGATATTATAAATGATATCTTGGAGGAGATCAAGATTAGAAGAAGAGGATTTATAGAGATTGAGAGACCTTACTCAATCATAGCTCAGATAGATATCTACAGAATCGTTATTGTGAAACCACCACTGAGTGATACATCAGAAGTAACAATCACGAGACCTATAGCCTCACCGTCTCTCGAGAGTTATAATCTAAGACAAGATCTTGTTAAGAGATTACTGGAGAAGGCAGAGGGTATACTTATCGCTGGAGCACCGGGGATGGGTAAAACAACATTTGCTCAAGCACTAGCGAAATTCTACATGGAGAAAGGAAAAATAGTGAAGACTGTTGAGAGTCCACGGGATATGCATTTACCAGATGAAATCTCTCAGTACTCAAAGAGTAAAGGAACATCTGAAGAGCTACACGACATACTTCTACTTAGTAGACCTGACTACACGGTTTTCGACGAGATGAGAGATGATGCTGACTTTAATCTATACGTGGATCTCAGATTAGCAGGTATTGGAATGATTGGCGTGGTCCACGCAACATCACCTATAGATGCTGTACAGAGATTCTTGAGAAGAGTAGATTTGGGAATGATCCCAAGTATAGTAGATACCGTAATATTCATTAATAAAGGAAGGATAGAGAAGATCTATGAATTAGAATTAACGGTCAAGTTACCGACAGGATTAAGAGAAATAGAATTAGCCAGACCCGTAGTCGAAGTCAGAGATTTAGAGACGGGGGAGTTAGAATATGAGATATATACATTCGGCGAACAAACAGTCATTGTCCCTGTGAAGAGACTAGGCTCATTAGATGAGAGGGATAGGAAGATTTATCAAGAGATCAAGAAACAATTCCCGGAAGCAGATATTGAGCGAGAAGGGGAGGTTGTGTGGATCAAGATCCCTAGAAACAGAATAGGTGGTGTAGGCAAGAACTTTCTTAGATTAAAGAAGAAGCTTGAGAAAAAATACAATATAGTACTAAGAATAAAATTAGGTGAAGAGACCACGTGAGTGGTGAACAAAAAGAACTCCTAAGAATAAGAAGAAGAGCATTTCAGAGAGAAAGAGATCTTGCCCAGAGACTATGGAGATTAGGATTCGCGGTGGTTAGAGGACCCGCCAGTGGAGCCAAGGCGAAGAGAGTCATATACCCAGATCTCGTTGCGATTAAAAATAGAATCATATATATATTCGAGATTAAAACAAAGGAGAAGGAGGATCATATCTATATCGATGAGTACCAAATAATTAAGTTAAGAGAATTTGAGAAAAGATCTGGTGGGAGAGCTTATATAGCTATTAAAGTTGTTGATGAAACAGACTGGAGATTTGTTCCCATAGAAGCTCTTGAAAAAACAGGTGGTGGAAGATATAAAATAGACAAAAAGTTTTTCAGAGAAGGATTATCATTGGAAGATCTCTATAGAGAAGCCTCAGGGGATAAACCCCTAACCCAATATTTTAAAGCGTAGAGTTCTAGACATAGAATCTCTTCATTTAAAAATCTTTATAAACATAATATTAAATGATAGAGGGTTAGTGTAATGGATGGTATAATATTCCTTATACTAGCCATAATATTCATAGTGATCCCGTTCTTAGCCGCCTCAATAAAAATTGTGCGGGAGTATGAGCGAGCTGTGATATTCAGATTAGGTAGATTAAAAGGAGCTGCTGGACCCGGCATATTCTTCATCGTCCCAATCGTAGATCAATTCTTTAAAGTGGATCTCAGAATAAATACAGTGGACGTTCCACGCCAAGCAGTTATTACCAAAGATAACGTGTCCGTATCTGTTGATGCTGTAGTTTATTACAGAGTAGATGATCCTATTAAATCAGTAGTTAAGGTAGCTAATTACAACTACGCCGTAACACAACTAGCAATGACTACTCTCAGAGATGTTATAGGGACAATTGAACTAGATCAGCTACTCTCACATAGAGAAGAGGTGGGTAAGAGAATACAAGAAATACTAGACGAAACCACAGAGGCTTGGGGTGTTAAAGTTGTTGCTGTAAGAATCAAAGATATAGTGCTGCCCGAGGAATTGGTCAAGGCAATGTCTCTACAAGCCCAGGCAGAGAGAATAAGAAGAGCCAGAGTAATCGAGTCAGAGGGTGAGAGACAAGCCGCTGCGATAATAAGAGAAGCCGCTCAAATGTACCAAGAATTTCCCATAGGGATAAGATTAAGAGAGCTACAAACATTCGTGGAAGTAGCTAAAGAGAGAGCTTTAATAATCGTCACCGACACTAGTAGGGGAGACACAGCATCTTTGATACCCGCACTAACAACAGCACTAACACAATTAATTAGTCAGAGAACAAGTTCTTCAAAAGTGATCTCTGAGGAGAAGAAGGGCTCTTAACATGATTATTTTACCACTAAAAAGAGTTGCTTCGCATGGTAATCTAAACAGGATCTTTACTATATTCATCATCTCCACTCTTTTGATAACAGCCATATTCTTCCTATACGCTCAACATAGAGTAGATATTTCTAAAACGTATTTCTCTACGTATAATCTTCAACAAACACAAGAGATCATTGTTACAAAAGCATATGTTCTCTATATTAGAGGAACAATAGATCAGGGCGTTAAGAACCATGTGGATATAGCTCTTAGGAAAGCCTCAGAAGATGATGCCGCGTTAATCATAGATGTGAATTCACCTGGAGGCTTCTTAGGAGACACCTTAGATATCACAGACATGATCTTCAAATCAACCATACCAGTAATAGGCTTCGCCTCCGGAGATAGTTTTAGTGGAGCGACATTGATTCTAGTACCAGTTAATATACTTGCTGTTGCTCCATATGCTCATATAGGAGATGCACAACCAGTTACGATAGGCCCCACAGGTCAGATACAACCTATCACGGAACCAAAGATCATTAATCCCTTAGTTAAGAAATACGAGGATATAGCTTTAGCGAGAGGCAGAAATACTTCTCTAATTAAACAATTTATAATTAACGCAACAGTTATAAATGGCGTTGAGGCTGTCGAGTATCATTTCGCGGATCTTAACGCAAACTCACTTAACGACTTGGTTAGTAAACTATATAATAAGAGGGTTGTTATTGGTGAGAAAAGTTATGTTCTCAGAATCTCTTCTTTAGAGAGATCTCCTGAGTGCTATATTTGCACAATCCTAAGTTTATTATCTGATCCCACTGTAAGTGGTTTAATGATAACAATAGCTGTCTTCTCAATAATATTCTCAATATCCTCAGGACACTTCATAGGTATACCAATAGCGTTGATATTCCTTTTCCTAGGATTAATAGGCTCAGGATTCAACGTAGGGTTACTATCGATTATCATGATACTACTAGGAATAGCTTTTCTAGCAGGAGGAGTAGCTCTAGGAGGTAGTGAGGGAGGTATACTTATCATAGCAGGTCTTCTCTTAGCGGGATTAGGAGGCATGTTCCTACCTATTATCGGGAGAGAAATAATGATCTCAGGATCAGAGGCTATAGTATCAAGCTTCTACTATGCTTCTCTTGGAATAGGTATAGGCACTGGCTCTGTAGGGGCATATATAGCTATTCAACTAATAAAATTGAGAAGAGTGAGACACAGAATCTTTGAAATAGTGGGGAAAGAGGGATTAGCTAAAGACGAGATAACACCAGAGAAAGAAGGTTTTGTATTAATAGAAGGTGAACTTTGGAGAGCAATCTCAGAAAGAGATGTTATTAAACCAGGAGAACATGTCATTGTTGTGAACAGAAAAGATTTCTTACTAATAGTGAGAAGAGTGTAGAAGTGTTAAGGTGAGATGATCAGGCATCTACAAAATTCTCCTCCTCGGGACTTATAGAGTTATTTTTATAAGCTACCTAAACCCGAATAAAATGGTGAATATATGGTACCGAAACCTCTGAGATTTGAAGAAGAGGAAGAGGAGTGGGAAGAAGAGGAAGAAGAAGAGGAGGAATGGGAAGAAGAAGATCTAGAGTGGGAAGAAGAGGAGTGGGAAGAAGAGGAAGAAGAGTGGGAAGAGGAAGAGGAGGAGGAAGAGTAGCCCAGCTATAAAAACATCTAGTTTTTACAAGAGATCAGGGAATAATAATTAAATCAAGATCTTTTACGAGAAAAGATCTCTCAAATAATTTTCTGGCTTCTAAGATTATTTTCTCCTCATCTCGATATCTAGAGCTTATATGATATAGATATAATCTTTCAGCCTCTGATTTTAAAGCTATTTCAACAGCCTCTGAAACAGTGCTGTGTCCCGAGATCACAGCCTCTTCTAGATCCTCTGAAGAAAATGTGGCGTCATGAATCAATATATTTGCTTTTTTACAGTGATTCACAACTTCATCGCATGGTCTCGTGTCTCCTGTGTAGCATATTTTGTAGCAATCTCCTCTATGACTAATCTCTATCACGTATCCAAAACTCTCAATTGAGTGACATACTCTGAATCCTTTTATACGGATCTTGTTGAAAACATGTGTTTCCTCAGGATCTCTATACTCTAATTCAAAAGATAATTTATGTCGCGACACATTTAGGAAAATATTTATCAGATCTCTTATTTCTCGGGGGGCTATTACGTAGAGAGTATCTCTTCTATTAAAGAGGGTCATTGATTGTAGAAGAGGTAGTAATCCTATGAAATGATCACCGTGGAGATGTGTTATAGCAATAAATCTTATTTTGAGTGGTGATAAACCTATTTGTTGAAGTCTTATCTGACAACCCTCGCCACAGTCTAGTAATCCTATCTCTTTATTGATCTCAATCGCTATTGAGGGATGCCAGCGACGATTATTTGGAGAAGCTGCTCCACTACCTAGAAAATAGATCTTGATCATATCCTCAGGACCTCTACATCGATTTTTTCAGCGAGATTCTCTAAGAGCCTTAATTTATCTGATGTGAAAGATTTCTTTTCTACAACAACTAAATTTATTTTCTCATAAGATCTCTCAATACTATCCAGGAATATTCTCAGAAGATCATCGCTACTCAATTCCTTGATAGAGTGCTTAGATATGATGTGACCGAAGCAGATCTTATCCTCAATACTCATTCTAGTGAATTTCTCCGAGTAATGAGGCCCCCCGAAACCCACCGCGAATTTTCTACAAAAGAAATTTTCACTGGATAAAGTCATCTGAATAGCTCTTAACCAAGCCTCGTGGAGAGCCTCATCTCTCCACTCCCTCTCTGTGGAACCTATCTCAACAAATATAACAGGTTTCTTATTACTCGTTGGACCATGATGAGTAGCCTCGAAACTAATTTCGTAATTTGATAAACCAGATTCTTGAGCCACCTCATATATATTTCTTAGAAGAGTTGTTGATAGAGAGGGTTTGGTATATGATAACTCGAGTGGTCTTCCACCATGTGAAGTGTCTCTACGTGGATTACCTGGGTAATGAACTGTTAGGCTAGGGATGGAAGCCGATGAGCTATGTCTCGATAAAATTATTATTGATTCACTTAATAAGAAGTATTGATCTAGGTATTCTAAATAGATAACATCATCCGAGAAAGCTCCTAGGAACTCTATATTATAAGAACTATTCTCATCAGATCTACACATGATCTTGAGCCTAGGATCATTGTAATCAAAGCATTTCAGCTCTAGATCCTTAATTAATTTATGGGCTATACCACTACCAGCTAAATCATTTAAACTATACGCGAAACCGTATCTATTCATCTCAACCACGATATACTCTATATATACAATAAATCTCTTGTTAAAAAGAAATAATCTTGGATAAAATGATGATACACGCAGGAGCTGATTATGATGAAGCCCCGCATCACTGATGATTATAAAAAGACTTTGGCCGAGACCCTCAGAAAAAAGATCTCTGAGCTGGATAAAAGAGATTTGATTAGGGAGAATGTTATTAGGATCTCTAGAGACTTGATTAGATGCTCTGGTAAAGTAGTATCAAGTATATTAGCAAATAACATAGATGAAGCTAAAAGAGAAATGGGTAGTTGCAGTGACTTGTTAGAGGATCTCGCGAAACACTACTATGAGGCCCCAGATCTAGTGAGAGGGATCGCTACACAAGCATTCACAGAATACTGTGAAGCTCTACTACTCCTTAAAATATTCTCGGGAGATACTGAGGAGTGCGGTGATAAGATCCCTCCGGAGAGTGTGGTGCTTGGAGTACTAGATCTCACAGGAGAATTAAGGAGAGTAGCTATAAAACTACTAGGTGAATGGGATCTTGATACGGTGAAAGAGATAATAGATCTTATAAAAAACATATATCTAATCCTAAGCCCACAAGATTATTCAGATGCCATAGCACCTGGGTATAGGCATAAAATAGATGTTTTGAGAAGAAATATTGAGGATCTAGAGACACTATATAGCGATATTAAAACTAGGAGAGATCTTATAGAGTCGCTGAGGAAAATCACTCTATGAGATAATTCCGCAAGAACGCCCCAAGATCCTCTCTAATAAACCAATAATTAATCTCTTCAACGTGTCCATATCAATATCTTCATTAACAATCATATAATCAGCTAATGCTATAACCGAGCCTAACCCAAATGATAATTCCTGTAGATCCCTCGAAACAAAATCTTCCCAAGCCCTAGGATCATCTTCTCTACTACGTGAATAGATTCTTTTGAACCTGGTACTAGGACTTGAATGAATAGCTACTAAATAGATCTTCTCAAAAATTTTTTTGAAGTAATTAACTTCATCAATTGATCTAACACCATCAATAATTATATGACTACTCAAATTATCACTTAAACAAATTTTTCTATGGGTCAGAATAGCCACAGCCTCAGAACCTAACTCTTCTCTCAATTTCATTGAGACAGATCTACTCGTCTCATAATTAATGATTAGACCTCTCCTAATAATTTCTTCTCTAATGATATCACCCATGACAAAAACAGAGAGACCACATAATCTAGCGACCTCAGAGAATAATCCCTTCCCTGATCCTGGCATTCCGGCAACTAGTATAGCTTTATACCTCCCAAGATCCTTTTCACATATCATATCTCTCAATAAAACTACTCAGTAATACACTCATATCTTTTTCAATTTATATGAATATATGAAATTCCAACCTCACTATTCGATTTGTTCTGGATATTATTTTTATACTTTCCTAAACAAGTTTTAGTATAAGGGAATTATCACTTCCCACATGATATACAGCCCATGTGTCTTTGATTTAAGATACGGCTCAGATGAAATGAGGAAAATATTTAGCTATGCTAATATAATTGGAAAATATATTCTTGTTGAAAAATCACTGGTAAAGGCTCTCGGAAAAACTGGTTTTATTGATAATAAATGCTTAGAGAGTCTTGAACAATGCTTAGATAAAATAGATCTAGAGATGATATCTGGAGAAGTTATCGAGACTGAAAAGATAGTAGGACACGAGATCACAGCATTAATCTATGTACTCGAGAAGAGATGCGGATCCTGCGGCAGGTATATACATTTCGGAGCTACTAGCAACGATATCATAGATACCTCCTGGGCATTAATTATCAGAGAAGCTCTTGGGTTAATTAAGAAGAAATTAAGTTATATGATTCATAGATTAATAGATCTTATAGATCTATATGGGAATTACTTAATGATAGGAAGAACACATGGGCAACACGCCCTACCTATCACACTAGGATTTAAGTTGTCTAACTACATTTACGAGCTTGCGAGAAGCTACGAGAGATTATGCGAGACTGAGAGAAGAGTTGTGAGAGGAAAAATGTCGGGGGCTGTGGGTACAATGGCTGGTTGGGGAAGATCTGGATTATTGATTGAGAGAGAATCATTGAAAGAGCTTGATCTAGAACCTCATCTAATATCTACTCAGATAGCTCCTAGAGATGGTTTTGCTGAAGTATCTTTGGTGTTAGCTATATTAGCCTCGCAATTAGATAGATTTGCTCTAGAAGTAAGAGAACTTAGTAGACCTGAGATAAACGAGATCTATGAAACAATTAAGAGAATTGGTAGTAGCACTATGCCTCATAAAAGAAATCCTGTTACAGCTGAGAGGATCTCGGGATTAGCTAGAGCAACAAGATCCTTAGCATCTTCATTCTTAGAGAATATTGTTCTTATGCATGAAAGAGATCTTAGTAACAGTAGTTTTGAGAGATACTCTATACCGCATCTATTTCTACTAATCGATCAGATATTAATTGATATGCAGAATCTGCTGAGTAACATATGGTTTAATAAAGAATCAATGATTAGGAACCTGGAATCATCTAAGAAGACTGTATTGAGTGAAAGGATCCTTTTAGAACTAATTAGGAGAGGGGCCTCAAGAATAGAAGCTCATCAAAGATTATCTAAACTATCCAGAGAATCCTTAGAGAAAAACATTTCTTTTGAAGAGGTTCTGGAGAAAGATGATTACGTAACAAAATACTTAAGTAAAGAAGAGATCAAAGCATTACTCAATTACGATTACCTAGGCTCATACAAAGAATTAATAGATCGAACAATAAATTACGCGAAGAAAACCCTGGGTAATTGCTGAGGTGGCCGAGTTGCCGTTAACAATAATTGTCGGAGGATTCTTCGGAGATGAAGGGAAGGGTAAAATATGCGGCTACTTAGCCTTAGCAGATAATCCAGACATAGCTGTTAGAGGAGGATCCGTAAATGCTGGACACACAGTTATTTATGACAATAAGCAGTGGAGACTTAGGATAATACCATCATTCTTTATTAATAAGAGGACAAGATTATTCATAGCCTCAGGAGCCTTAGTAAGACTAGATGTATTATTCAGTGAAATAGAAGAGACCGGGACTAGAGGCAGAGTATTTGTTGATAAGAATACTGGTGTTATCGAAGATATTCATGTGAAAGAGGAGAGAGAAGATCATTACCTCGCAAAAACAGTGGGATCCACGCTACAAGGTGTTGGAGCCGCGATGAGGGATAGAGTGATGAGGAGATTAAGGACAGCTAAGGATTTCCAGGAGTTGAGAGAGATGATAATTGATGTTAGTGAAGAAGTTATTGAGGCTCTAGACAAAGGTGAGAGGATATATATTGAGGGTACTCAAGGAACATTTCTTAGTCTTTATCATGGGACATACCCATATGTGACTAGTAGAGACACAACAGCCTCCGGATTCGCCTCTGAAGTAGGTGTAGGTCCTAAAAGAATTGATGATGTAATCGTGGTATTCAAATCATATGTGACACGTGTAGGAGAAGGTCCGCTACCAAATGAATATACGTTAGAAGAAATTATGAGAAAAGGATTGTTAGAGAGAGGATCTGTTACAGGGAGAATTAGAAGAGTAGCGCCATTCAATATAGAGTTGGCTAAGAAATCAATAGCTATAAACTCTGCTACCCAGATCGCGATAACTAAATTAGATGTATTATTCCCAGACAACCGTGGCGTTAGAGAATGGAGTAAGTTGAGTAGCGAGGCTAGAAAATGGATTGAGGATCTAGAGAATTATCTCAAGACACCTATCACAATTATTGGAACTGGAGAGGATATCAAAGCAACAATTGATCGGAGAAGAGAGTTGGGGTTGTTGAAATGAGTAGGTATTATGATGTAGTCATAGTAGGTGCTGGACCAGCAGGATTGTTTGCAGCGTATGAATTAGTCCTCAGATCAAATAATAAGAAGATAAGGGTAGCGATAATTGACAAGGGTGCACGAGCGATCCATAGAAGATGTCCTATGATGGATCTTGTTAAGAAAGCTAGGGTGATTGAGTGTGTTAATTGTAGACCTTGTCACATAATGCATGGTTTAGGTGGGGCGGGAGCCTTGAGTAGCGGGATCATAAATTTGAGACCTGATGTAGGCGGGGACCTAGATAAACTTTTGGGTAGTTGGGAAGAGGCATATGAACTTATTAAATACATAGATTCTGTCTTCGTGAGTTTCGGAGCTCCGAATAATATATATAGAGTAGATGAAGAGACAGCTTCAGAACTAGAACGATTAGCAGCTAAGGCAGGAGCTAAGTTTATACCTACTCCACAGAGACATATAGGTTCAGAGAATACTCCTCAGGTAATAGAAAGATTAACGGAGTATTTGGAGAAGAGTAATGTGTCCATTTACACATATACTGAAGCCGTGGATATTACTTATGAAAACAATAGATTCTTCAAAATTATCACTACTAGAGGAGAGGTTTATGGAGAATACATTGTTTTGGCTCCTGGGAGAAGTGGTTCTTCTTGGTTAGCGGAGATTTCTAGGAGGATCGGTATTGAGATTGTTCCAGGACCACTAGACATAGGTGTGAGGATCGAGGTTCCATCATATGTCACTGAACCTATAACTAAGATTATCAGGGATCCTAAAATAATAATGTATACAAAAACCTATGATGATATGGTGAGAACATTCTGTACAAATCCTAATGGTTTTGTTGTTGAGGAGAAATATGATGATGGTACAGTAGGTGTTAATGGGGAGAGCTACACTAGTATTAGATCAAAAAATACTAATTTTGCTCTTCTAGCAACAATTAAATTAACAGATCCCTTAGAAGATACGATAGCATATGGGAAACACATATCTATGCTAACCACCAAATTAGGTGGTGGAAAACCTATTATTCAGAGACTAGGGGATTTAATAGCTGGTAGAAGAAGTACTTGGTATAGAATAGATCGAAGCACCGTGGAACCTACTCTAAAAACAGTTACTCCAGGAGACATAAGTATGGCGTATCCCTACAGAGTAGTTGCGAATATTATTGAGGCTCTTGAGAGATTAGATACCTTAATGCCCGGGGTAGCATCACATCAAACACTACTCTATGCACCGGAAATAAAATTCTATAGCGTTAAAGTTGTTGTGAATAAAGATTTAGAGACAGCGAGAGAGAAAATATTTGTAGCTGGAGATGGTGCAGGGCTCTCTAGAGGAATAAATGTTGCGGCTGCTACCGGGGTATTAGCCGCTAGAGGAATATTAAAGAAACTTGGAATCGATTTTGAGAAGAGTTTCTTCTCATAATAATTCTTAATTTTATTTTCTGTGACAATTATTTCGTGGATTGATTGATGTGGCTCAATCTCTCAGAGATCTTGTTAAGAGGAGTATTGCTCTATCCATGATCAATTTTGATGAGAGAGATCTCGATAACTTCATCATTGAATTATCTCATTTAATGGATCTTGTGAAGAGACTTGATGAGATTAATCTAGAGAATATTGAGCCGCTATTCTATATCTGGGAGGAGCATGGTTCTTTGAGAGAAGATGAGGTGGAGGAGAGAGGTGATGAAATGATTCATTGGTTGGGAAAGAGCAGCTTGGTTGAGAATAGATTTGTTAAAGGACCCAGGACCTTGGAGGAGAAGTAGTATGAGGAGAGTTAAGGGGTTGTATGAGATTATAAATGATTTTAGGAATGATCCTAGTGAGGTTGAGGAGGAGGTTCACAGGATCTATGAGAGAATTATGAGATACGAAGATCTGCTCCACGCATACGTTACTCTGAAACCATTGGAGAAAGTATTAGAGGAGGTAAGATCTGTTCAGAAAATAAATAGTTTCTTAAGCGGAGCTCTAGTAGCTGTTAAAGACAATATATCCACCAAGGATCTCACAACAACATGCGCATCAAAAATGTTGGAGAATTACACACCTCCCTACGACGCAACTATTATAAAGAGGATCAGAGATGCCGGTGGAGTTATTATTGGGAAAACAAATTTAGATGAATTCGCTATGGGTTCATCAACAGAGACAAGCTTCTTCGGACCATCAAGAAATCCTTGGAACCCTGATCATGTACCTGGTGGGAGCTCAGGAGGATCAGCTGTTGCTGTCTCAGCATATATGGCTCATGTAGCTTTAGGAACAGATACTGGAGGATCTATTAGAAACCCTGCTTCATATACAGCTATTATTGGTTTTAAACCCACATATGGTTTCGTGAGTAGATTTGGTATTATAGCCTATGCATCATCCCTGGATCAAGCTGGTCCTATGGGGAGAAACACTCTTGATATAGCTGTTATGATGGACATTATATCTGGGAAAGATCCTTTAGATGCAACAACAATTAATCATGGTATAAGAAGCTTCAGGGAGGTTATTGAGAAGATCACTCCTGATTACATTAAGGGTAAGAGAGTTATTCTACTAAAGGAGATGTGGAGTAGCATTGATAGAGACGTTGCAAATACACTAAGCGATTACCTAAATAAATTATCCTCTGAAGGACTAGTGATTGAAGAAAGATCTTTGCCAGAGATATCCTACGCGTTATCAGCATATTACACAATAGCGACTGCTGAGGCTAGTTCTAATCTAGCTAGGTTCCAAGGCATATTATATGGTTTAAGAAAAGATCTTGAGAATAAGCATTGGTCTGAATATATCTCAATGATAAGATCAGAGGGATTCGGTAAGGAGGTTAAGAAGAGAATTATTATCGGATCACATGTTTTGAGCGCAGCCTACTACGACCAGTATTATTTGAAGGCTCTTAAGCTAAGAAGAGTTTTGAGGAATAAAATAAGAGAATTATTAAGAGACGCTGTCGCAGTTGTTTCTCCAACAACGCCTTTCACAGCTCCTAGACTAGGTGAAGCTATAAAAGATCCTTTAAAACTATACATAGCGGATCTAGAAACCGTTGTAGCTAACCTAATCGGTGGACCAGCTATTAGTATACCTGCTGGATTCATAAATGGTCTTCCTATAGGGATCCAATTCTTCTCTTACCAAGGAAGAGATCTCGATATATTATCAATTGCCAGAGCATCGGAGCTTGCAACTGGGTTATACAACATAGCTCCTCTTTAAATTAAATATTATTAAATACTTATTAGACGCATCAAACCCTTTATAATCCGAGGAGTATGGTATGAGTGTTAGTGATGTAGTAATTGGTTTAGAGATCCATCTTCAGGTTACTAGCTCAAAAACCAAGATGTTCTGCTCATGCTCAAGCGACTACAGAAATTCTCCGCCGAACACCAATATATGCCCAGTATGTCTAGGTTTACCAGGTGTTCTTCCCAGACCTAATAAATATGTTATTGAGAAAGCATTGCAACTAGCTATTGTATTAGGCTCCGAGATCAGTCAGGATCTTGTTTTTGTTAGAAAACATTATTTCTACCCAGATCTTCCTAAGGGCTACCAAATATCTCAGTTCAGCATAGGTAGATACACAGCCCTTGCCAAAGGAGGTTTCCTAGAGATCTCTTCAAGAGGTGGTAGGAAGATTATTAGGATTAGAAGAGTTAATATTGAGGAGGATCCTGCCAAGATAATTTATCCTGAGAAAGATCCTTGGAAAAGCCCGTATGTTCTTATTGACTACAATAGATCTGGTATACCACTTATAGAGATAGCTACGGAGCCGGATATGGAGAGTGCTGAGGATGCTGTAGCTTTTGTTGAGAAACTACTTGAATTAGCTGATCATCTCGATATAACAGATCCATCATTAGAAGGATCTTTTAGAGTAGACGCCAATATATCACTTAGAGGTGGTGAGAGAGTTGAGATAAAGAATATTGGTTCTTTAAAAGATCTTGGTAAAGCAATTAATTTCGAGATAATTAGACAGAGAAGACTTCGAGAGATCGGTGAGAAGATTGTTAGAGAAACCAGGCACTGGGATCCTTTGAGAGGAGCAACAGTCTCAGCTAGACATAAGGAATTTGAGGAGGAGTATAGATATATGCCTGACCCCGATATACCTCCGGTTAAGATATCTGGTGAATACATAGAGAAGCTGAGAAACACGCTACCAGAACTTCCATGGGTTATGAGAAGAAGATTTGTTGAGAAATATGGCTTGACTGAGTATGAAGCCGGGGTAATAGTCTCTAGGAAGTGGTTAGCTAAATTCTTCGAGGAGACAGTTAAATTCTATGATAAACCTGATAAAGTAGCTGATTTACTAATAAATGATTTTCTGGGTAGAATAAATGAGGTTGGTGGTAGAATAGATCTTGTTAAGACGGAGCCTAGGCAAATAGCTGAGTTGCTAAGACTTCTCGATGAGAAGATTATTAGTGTTAAGATCCTTAAGGAGATACTTCCACGAGTAATATTTAATGGAGAGGATCCTGATAAAATCGTGAGAGAAATGGGTTTCACAGTTATTTCCGAGGATGCTTATTTGGAGGAGTTGGCCGAGAAGGTTATTAGAGAGAATCCTAAGGCTGTAGAGGATGTTAAGAGGAATCCTAAGGCAATAAACTTCTTGGTTGGACAAGTAATGAGGCTCACCAGAGGAAGAGCTGATCCTGAGAAGATTAATAGGATTATTAGGAGAAAATTAGGATTAGGCGTATAATTTCTATGTGTAGAGTTATTGGCGTCTCGGGAACACCTGGTGTTGGTAAGAGCTATGTGGCTAGGAGAGTGGCTGAGAGATTAAATGTCTTGTACATAGATCTATCCTCCAAAGTTATTGAAGAGGAGCTTTACCAAGAATACGATGTTTCCCGCGACTCCTATGTAGCTGATCCTGATAAAGTGAATATGTTTATCGATAAATTATGTCGTGAGAGATTAGGTGAGTATATTGTTGTTGATAGTCACTATGCCGAGATCATAGATCCCTCCTATATCCACAGGATCTTTGTTCTAAGAGCAGATCCCGAGACCTTGGTAAGGAGATTATGTGGTAGGGGGTGGTCTTATGAGAAGATATTGGAGAATTTAGAAGCTGAGATCCTGGGGATCTCTCTATATAACGCGTTGGAGGAGCAGGATCCTTATAAAGTGTGCGAGATCTATGAGAAGGATCTTGATAAAGCTGTTGAGAAGATCCTGGGTATAATTGAGGGTAGAGAGGAATGTGATTTACTCTATATAGACTGGGTAAATCTCCTTGAAAAAGAGTCTCCTAGTGAGCTTGTGAGGAGAATTTGTGAGGAGACTAGATCTTCGAATTATAGCTAAGATTCGCGAAGAGGTATTTGAGGAGAGTATGGATGAGTTCTCTAAACCATCTAGACAAGATATATAGGATCGATGCGTATATTAGAAGAGATATTATTGATAGAGTAAATAGGATCGGTGTATCTCTGGTTATTGATAAAATCTCGATCTCCCAGGCTCCCGTGGCGATGAATATTAAGCTTGATATTGACGCGGATATTAACATATATATTATCTCGCGAAAATCTATTTCAAGGGATCTGTGCATAGATAATTCCTTAGTAAGATATGATATATAAGATAATGTTAAGATTAAGAGTAGTAGTGAGATCACGACAACAACTTGTGTGGCTGAGACATTAACTAGTTTTAGTTTCATAAATATAATTATTGAGTAGATAAATGTTGCTAACCCAAAGATTAATGCTCTAGAGAAATTTATTAATTGGATCCTCCCAATAGATGTCTCAATTAATTCTCTCAATGATTTCGCAACAAGATCTCTTCTCTCAAGACCGTAGATGATGCCAGTGAAAACATTAGCTAATCCGCTCAAGAACCCTTCTATAACTACTAAGAAAATAACTGAGCTCATCTCAACATAATATGGGTTTAGGAGAGATACAAGTGGTTTTGATAGAACTATTGAGAATATGAGAACCGGTGAGGAGAATAGAAACACCATATAAATAACGTCTCTAGGAGAATACCTGATCTCCTCTAATAATTTGGCGTAGACCACTGATGCAGGGGTTGATGACACCTGCGCTACAATCCCTCTTATCGAGTATGCTACACCGAGGTAAGAAACTGCTTGTGTTGCTTTTGCAACTAGTGTCATGAAGAATCTATCTGAGTTCCAGAGGAACCTGGCTAAAGAATCTATTAATCCGATAACCGACATCTTCAAAAGAATCTTGATCTCTTTTATTATACCCTTGGTAGATATGATCAGTTGATTATTTCTCGAGAGTAGATAGAAGATGAATGTTGAGGAGATAAGAGATGCGAGAGCCGGGGACACGATCGCTCCTGAGATCCCTGTCCCCAGAATCCTCACCAGTACAAAAGCTATCATGACCCGGGATAATTCAAAGACTGTTGTTGATGATAAACCTATATCAGGTCTGAGAACATTAGCTAAGTTAACGGCTATACTCACCAGAGCATTAAAGATATTATTAACAATGAATAACAGAAGATATCTGTAGACGCCACCGAGAAGATCCTCTATATAGATCGAGGCAAAAAATAATGTTAATGAGGAAAATATCATATACACAATATTGAGAATCGTAGCCGCGACCAGAGATGATCTGATCCCTAGAGCGTATCTACGAGCAAAAGCCCATCCCCACAAATCATATCCTATAGAAATAATTGGGAGAATAGAGAATCCGAAGATCCAGACAGCGAATTCTTGAGGAGATAAGTATCTCACAACCAGGATCGTGAATAGAAATGCTGAGAAGAATCTTATGAGTAGAGAGGAGTATCCAACAATAATAGAGAAACGGACCCTGACCCTACTCAACTATTCTCAAAGAATAATTTTGGTAGCACCAAGATAAACTATTTCTCCTCAGCAACAACATATATGTAGTAGGCACGCCCAGATAATGAGATTAGAGAAATTGTGTAGCCCACACCGGGACTAAGAGAACAGTTCTCGAACACGACAACAAGATCTTTTCTCTCACCAGGTCTCAGAACATTACCGTCACCAAACACATTGGAAAGATCCTTTGAGAGGCATGAAAAAACCTCCTTAACAAAGATCTTTGTAAAAGATATATTAATGGTACCACTATTCCTCATAGAAACACTGAAAATAACAGTATTATTACCACTAATAACTATTAACCTAGGATCCGAATAATCAAATTTCTCAATATACCCAGGATACACATTAGATAACCCATAGATCCATAGAAAAACAATAAAACCAATCACCACAACAACACTCATAAGAACAATGACAGAGATCAAAGAAGAAATCGCAGCCCTAATCAACAAAGACTAACCAAAATTTCATAAGGGAAAAAAGGTAATTTTATTTTTACCCTATCACCTTTTAACTATTTTAGCCTTGCTCAGCAGTCACTGGAACACTATAAGCCTGTCCACCACCAGTTAAGATTACCACAGTGTATGTAATACCGGGTTCAACACTACAAGAAGTTCCAAAATCAACGTCTAATCTAGCAACAGCGCCGGGTTGTAGGTTACTTAGCGGATTATCTTTTGAACAAACAGGAACTTCCTTTATATAAACTTTCTGGATTGATACGCTGGAGGTTCCTATGTTCTTTACTGTTACATTAAAAACCACTCCGCTACTTTTATTTACTAGTCTGGCGTCTTGGAATATTTGTAGTTTTTCTGTTGGTCCTGCTGTTGATCCGAAGATACCGTAGATCCATGCTACTACTATTACTGCTATTGCTATTGTTACTGCTATGAGGATTATTGTTGCT
>CAZFDB010000001.1:26489-27517 GCA_964517475.1 uncultured Desulfurococcaceae archaeon
GGGATATTGCTTTTTTATATCTCGAGATCATTTTTTATACCATGTCTACATTTTATAAACGTCTTATAAAATTTATAGTCGAATTTTTCTTTTGGAGCTATCTTACTCTAATGAGTGTGGTATTACCATAGTTTTATATCCACCTTATTATTCATGATTTAATTAGTCTGTTTCAGCATTTGTTAATATTGTTTTGTTATGGAACTAGTACATTCCTTATAATGAGTATTATACACTGCTTCATTGGTTTTCTAATAGGATCTTGTCTATATAGATTATATCTTCCTCAGAGATTTTTTCTTCATGTATTGATACTCCTTCTAACTCCAGTAATTTCTTCTTAAATTCTCTACCGAGTGAGTAGCCTGATAAATCTCTGTTTTCTCTCACTACTCTGTGGCAGGGTATCTTGATAATATCTTTGTTTTTGGAGAGTATATAGGCTATTTTCCTCGGGTGTTGTCCTGTTACTCTTGCAAGTGATCCGTAGGTGGTCACTTTACCTATAGGTATTAACTGGATCAATGTATAAACAATCTCTTCTAAAAACTCTTCTCCTCCCCTCCTCATATCATCTCCTCAAAATATTCTTAGGTATACGAATAAGATTATTTCTGAAACACCAATAATCATGCCAAGAGAGTTAACCAGTAAACTTTTAGAGGATCCGATCGGGATCTTAAATGATTTCTTCGAGAATGGATATAGAAGATCTACTCCTCTAAAAGTTATTGCATCCCCAAACAAATGTGATAAGAAACCAGCTGAGAAACCTATGTCAAAAGCCTTTACGTAGTATAGTGATAAGCCTAGACTGATTGAGATAATTGCTGTGAGTAGCAAGACTGCTACGAGGAAAAATAAGTTATGGAAAAATCTCCTATGCCTAATCCTCAGATCAAGATCTGGAGCAATTGAACCTATGAATCCGCCTATGATAAGAAATGGTATTTGTACAAGATCTAGATAATAACCAGCTATCAGAGATGATCCTACGCCGAAAACAATATGAACATCACTCCTCATAC
>CAZFDB010000002.1:0-16504 GCA_964517475.1 uncultured Desulfurococcaceae archaeon
CTTAAGTTTAAGAGCTGCTGTGGAGGCGGCTAAGATGGCTTATAAGAAGGCACGAATAGATGAGACCGATCCTATTAAATATCTAGATGTAGCTGAGGTTCACGATTGTTTCACTATAGCTGAGATCTTAGCTTATGAAGACTTAGGTTTTGTTAAGAGAGGAGAGGGTGTTAAATTGATTAGAGAAAAACAAACTTATTTAGGAGGTTTAATACCGGTTAATCTATGTGGTGGATTAAAAGCTAAGGGACATCCAATAGCTGCTACAGGGGTTAGTATGGCGGTTGAATTAACGAGGCAACTAAGACAACAGGTGGAGAAAGGTAGACAAGCCACTATTAAGAAAGGGGTAGCTTTAGCGCATAACGTTGGTGGAACGGGTCATTATGCTTACGTATCAATATACTCGTTAGATAAACCCGAGAGGTGAGTCGTATGAGTGGAGAGAGAGTAAAGACACAGAGAGAGCAGATTGATGAAGCAATGAAACAATTAATGAGTTTCGTTGAGGAAATCAAGAAATCCACTGGTCTACCCATAGTACCAGACACTCGAGGCGGGGCAGCCATCTGGGTAGATCAAAGAGAACTTAATTTGAGATACACAATAAGTGTTGATAAGATCAGAAGTTTTTACGAAGGATTAATGAATGGGAAGATATATGCTACTAAGTGTAGGAAATGCGGATCTTTGTACTTCCCTCCACAAATTGATTGTCCCAAATGCAAGATCTCGGATATGGATTGGGTTGAGTTGGGTGGCGAAGGTGAATTATTAACATACACAGTAATATATGTTAAACCAACTAGTTTTTCACACTACGACGACTACGCAGTAGGTATAGCGAGACTGAGAGAGGGCATTAACATAACGGCTTGGGTGAGAGAGAAAGATCCTAAGAAGTTGAGAGTTGGGATGAGAGTAAGACTAGTTGTGAGAAGAAGAGAACCTGAGAATTACTTGACGTATGAATTAGAACCAATAGAGTAAGAATCGTGTTTACTTAAAAAAATCAGTATTTTTTAGTGATTACATAAAATTAACTATTGATTCATTATAAATTTATTTAGGTTTTTCTTGAATACTTTATGGAGAGGAAATTGTTCCCGTTTAGTAGTATTCTAGATTTTAGAATAGAGTTAACTAATGAACACGAAATCTTTAGAAAAATGTTGAGAGAATTCGCCGAGAAGGAAATTGCTCCGCGAATAGTGGAGATCGAGAGAACAAATAATATTCCTCAAGATCTAATTGATAAAGCTAGAGAACTAGGTTTGATGGGTGTTGGTATACCTCCTGAATACGGTGGTCAAGGAGGAGGATCTCTTATGCTTGTCATACTTATGGAGGAGTTGTCAAGAATTTCACCAGCTTTCGCCACGATGATCGCTGTAAATCATTTATTCACCGTACCAGTACTTCTATTCGGCACCGAAGAACAGAAGAAAAAGTATATACCACCGATAGCTCGTGGCGAAGCCTTCGCAGCTCATGCCAATACAGAGCCTGGTGCCGGGAGTGATGTTGCTGGTATTCAGAGCATAGCTAAGAAAGAGGGTGGGTACTGGGTGTTGAATGGTAGAAAGATCTTTATAACAGGTGCTGATAGAGCAAAATACCTGGTAGTTTCTGCCAGAACAAGTCCTCCTCCTAGTAGAAGGGAGAGATGGAAAGGTATCTCCTTCTTTATCGTGGAGACTGATTGGCCTGGTGTAAAGATTGGTCAGAAATTCAATGTTATGGGACTAAGAGGTGAGCAACCAAATGAGGTTGTACTAGATAATGTCAAGGTGCCTGAGGATAATTTATTGGGGAGAGAAGGCGAGGGGTTCAAGATAGCTGTAACCACATATGATCATGGGAGAGTTGGTATAGCGGCACAAGGTGTTGGTATTGCCCAAGCGGTTTTTGAGAAAGCCCTTAACTACGCTCTTCAGAGATATGCTTTCGAGAGACCTATTATTTCTTTTGAGGGAGTAGCCTTCAAATTAGCTGATATGTTGATTGAATTAGAAGCAGCGAGATTATTAACTTACTGGGCAGCGACTCTATTAGACGCGGGGAGACCAGAGGCTATTATGGCGGCGTCTCTCGCTAAGGTATTCGCTACCGAGATAGCTGAGAAAGCCTCGGCTCTAGCGATAAAGATATATGGTGGCGTCGGTGTTGATGTTGAGACGGGTGTGGAGAGATATTTGAGAGATGCTATAATAACAACAATTTACGAGGGAACAAATGAGATACAGAGAATAACAATAATAAGAACACTTCTGAGACAAGTATTTGGAGCAAGTATTGATATGATTTAGGTGAGGAATATGAGTATTGAGAAAATTAAGAGAATAGCTGTTGTCGGAGCCGGTACAATGGGTCATGGTATAGCGGAGTTAGCTGCTATAGCGGGTTATGAGGTATGGGTTGTTGATATCTCTCAAGATATATTGAGAGATGCTTTGGAGAAGATTAAGTGGAGTCTTGGTAAATTATACGAGAAGGGTCAGGTGAGAGAGAGTGTGGAGACGATTATCTCTAGAATACATACAACAACCTCATTGGAGGAGGCTGTGAGAGACTCTGATTTTATGATTGAGGCTGTGCCCGAGAAATTGGATCTGAAGAAACAAATTTTCGAGAAAGCTGATAATTTAATGCCTCCACACGCTGTATTAGCGACTAATACTAGTAGTCTTCCTATAACAGAGATCGCTGAGGCTACTAAGAGACCTGATAAAGTCGTTGGTATGCACTTCTTCAATCCTCCGGTGCTAATGCCTTTGGTTGAGGTAATAAAAGGTGCTAAAACAAGTGAGGAAACGGTTAATATTACTTATGAATTAGCGAAGAAGCTAGGAAAGCAACCCGTGGTTGTTAAAAAAGATATTCCAGGATTCATAGTAAATAGGATACTGGGAAGAATTCTTAACTCAGGTTGCTGGATAGTTGCTAAAGGTTTAGCAGATATAGTAGAGGTTGATGCTGCCGTACGATACAAATTAGGTTTCCCAATGGGAGTTTTTGAATTGGCTGATTATAGCGGTATAGATGTCTTCTACTACGTGTTTAAAGCCATGAGTGAGAGGGGTTATAAAGCTCATCCATGTCCATTATTCGAGGAGAAATTCAGAGCTAATGAGTTAGGTATGAAGACTGGTAAGGGCTTCTACACGTATCCGGCTCCTGGTAAATATGCTAGACCTGAGATACCTAGGGAGAAGGCAGATAAAGTAGATCCTGTTTTGATAATAGCTCCAGCAATTAATGAGGCGGCGTGGCTACTAAGAGAAGATATCGCGTCTAGAGATGATATTGATAAAGCATGTAAATTAGGTCTGGGATATCCAAAAGGCATATTTGAGTACGCTGATGAATATGGTATAGATACTGTAGTATCAGTATTAGAGCGATTAAGAAGCGAGACTGGGTGGGAGGAGTACGAACCTGATCCTCTACTTAAACAGATGGTTAGTGAAGGAAAACTGGGTAGAAAGACAGGAAAAGGTTTCTACGAATATGGGTTAGTTGAGGAGAAAAAACTCTCAACTCTACTAATAAGAATAGAGCCTCCGATTGCATGGATCATTCTGAATAGACCAGAGAGATTGAATGCTATCAATATTGATATGCTGAAGGAGTTGAATAAGACATTAGATGATCTTGAGGAAGATGACAGGGTTAGAGTATTGATCCTTACGGGAGCAGGAAGAGCTTTTAGTGCCGGTGCTGATGTGACGGGTTTCGTAGGCGTGACGCCAATTAAAGCTGCTATATTCTCAAGAAAATTCCAAGAGATCATTAATAAAATAGAGTATTACACAAAACCTGTCATAGTAGCTATTAACGGATATGCATTGGGTGGAGGGTTAGAGATTGCGATGAGCGGAGACATAAGAATAGCTTCAGAGACTGCTCAGTTAGGTCAACCAGAAATCAATCTTGGTTTAATGCCAGGTGCTGGAGGAACACAGAGATTACCTAGATTAATCGGTAGGAGCAGAGCTAAAGAATTAATATTCACGGGAGAAATGATCTCAGCGAATGAAGCATTAAAATTAGGATTAGTAGATCATGTGGTTACACCAGAGAAACTACAAGAAGAAGCTCGTAGAATAGCTCTGAAACTCTCAGAGAAATCACCGATAGCTTTAATGACTGCTAAGTACGCAGTTAATATTGGTTTAGAGACTAATATATGGACTGGTTTAGCATATGAATCCAGTCTCTTCGCGTTGCTTTTCAGTACAGAGGATTTCATTGAGGGTGTATCCGCATTCCTTGAAAAAAGAAAACCTAAGTTTAAAGGTAAATAATTTTTTTTTAACTCTTCGCGGCCTCAATCATTTTTCTTAGAGCAACTGTTTCTATCACATTACCCGTAATTCTCATCTGTCCTCTAATGAAAGCAGCCATAGCATCTAATTCTCCTCTAAGGATCTTGATGAGAGTATCTTTAGACATAGATAGTGTTGCAGTAGGATTGCTATGAGTTCCCTTTACGAGTTTCATGGTCCCGCTCTTAAACTCAATATAGAAAGGTTCCTCATTCTCGATATTGAATTGGAAAATTTTATTCCAACTAGACATCTCACCACTTAATTTTGATTTAGCTTTTTCATAGACTTGTTGCATTAATGAGAAGATCTCCTCAGACATAGAATTTCCCATAGAGAATCTATGTGAGAATAAATATAAATTTTAATTATAAATAAACATAATCTATACTTCGCTAGCAGGAACTAATTTAATTATGATCTCCTCTCTATAACCTATTATAGCTCTTAGATACCCTGATAACTTCTTATTTACATAAGGATCTCCTGTGTCTATATAAACTATATTTTTACCAGATAATTTACTTAAACTAGTAACAACTATTAAATCCTCTCTACTTATTCTTCTATATAGATCCGCGGAGATCTGTTGATTGCCTCTACCTATAAGAAATCTTGTACCCGGTATCGGGGTTAATATGATATTTATTCTCTCATAGCTTTTTGATAAATTCTCAATATCCCTACGAGACAGATCTCTTCCGATCAATTTTCTCATGTAGATAGCATCAACACCATAAGGGGTTTTATCAATACCTAAATACTCAAAAATTCTCTTTAAAGTAGATCCTGGACCAACTATAAATAGCGTATCTCTCTTCTCATCAAAAATCTCATTAAGATACCTAGCCACACCCTCATAATCAAGATCAGTGTATGTGGGATGTGGAGATTTTGTTTCTTGGATAAGTTCTTCGATAAATAATGTTGTTAATAAACCATAGTTCTTGATGACTAGTGATCCTTCTCTAAGCTTATTTTCATCAGCATCAATAACTGGTCTTTTAACAGGTTTAAAACTTTCATGTAAATAATATAAAAGAACTTTTGAAGCCGTCTCGGGACTTCTAGCAAAAACACCACTATAAACCTTAACGCCGGCGGGAATACCTAAAACTATCTTATCTAACTGACCAATTTCTGTCAAAGCCTCCAAAACATCTCTACTAGTTCCGTCCCCGCCCACGAATAATATGAGTTCACACTTATTCGCGGATTTCTTAATGAACTCTATTGTATGTGCTCTTGTCGTTAAGTTATTCACAAACTCTGTTTCTAAGCTGATGCAGTAAATATCTCTGAATTTATGAGCATATTTCTGAGCTAGGGAGCAACCCATAGGGTCTTGCGGAACAATCAATTCTAGATCTTTTGAGTATTCAAGTTCAAATGCTTTAAAAAATCTCTCAGCTTTTTCATATGAAACTAATCTGTATCCTTCCTCTAATAATTTATCTATATCTACGTAGTCACTCCCCTTAAGACCTGCTTCTCCACCTATTCCAGCAATTGGATTTATGAAGAAGCAGATCTTCAAATTAAATCTTCCACGAATCTTATCCTGGATCTAATTTATTTCATAGTTATTTTTTTCGCCTCTTCCTCTTCTCTTCTTCTACTTGCTCAACTACCACTCCTACTCCTAGAAGTGTTTTAAAAACGTGATCTACGAATCTTATATGAACACCCTTACTCCCTATGAATGCTCCGGCTCCTTCACTATCGATAGAAACTTTTAGTTGAGGTCCTGCGAAATCAGCATCTATTATATGTTTATGGACCCAGGACACTGGGTGTATAGCTCTGATCCATTCTTTAAAATCTAGTGATAATTCTAATCCTCTTACTTTACTCCCTAGATCTTTCTCTATAGCCTGTATTCTTTCGCCGCCTTTACCAATTAATCTACCAGGGGTCTTGGTAACTATTAGGTAGTCAGGTATAGTTTCTTTAGATAATCCATATTGATCTCTTATTGAACCTATATCAACAACTGTGACTATATCGGCATCAGGTGCATGAATCCTACATATATCCGATACCTTGATCTCATTCTCGCTAAGAGTTTTATTTCTTAGTTGAAGCTCAATTAAGAGCTTCAACCCCTTCTTAGCTCCAGGTCTAACAACATCGTTTACACCCAGATCTATTACTTTAGCTCTCTCCTCACTAAGTAGTATTTCTCTAACAATTGCTGAAGGATCTCTCTCAACTCTTCTTATTCTCTGGAACACAGGGTCTCCGGCTATTATTAATTTACTTCCGTTGCCTACTCTAATAAGTGTCTCTATAACACTTTCAGCAGGTATATTCTGGACATCGTCTATGAAGATCAATGCGTTATCAAATGATCTACCTTTTAGATAATGAAGATCAACGAATGATATCTTTTCACTCTTAATTAAATTGTCAATAATCTCTGTCTCGACGTATTGTGAGATAAGGTCTTGTAGATACTGAATTGCTATACTTCTAAAAATCTCTGTTCCGATATCACTACTAACAGTTGATCCACTTATTATATTTACTAAGGGTCTAACAATATAGAATCTATTGAACCTATTATTCAAAATCTGATCTATTCCATAAGCAAGTGAGAGCAAACTTTTACCAGTTCCACTAGGACCGAAAATACCTACTATATCAATATTAGGGTCTTTGAACGCTTCTAAAACCTTCTCCTGCCCTGGGCTCATAGGCTTAATCTTCTCAAGAATATTAGACGTACTCATGTAGACCCTAAATAAATAGAGTATGATAATTTTTAAGCACTGAATACATAACAACATTAATTATTATACGATAAGAAAACAAAGAGTTACAGGGGTATGATGATGAGAAAAAGATATCCTGCTGTAGCAGGTGCTTTCTACGAGGCTTCAAAAGATAAATTAATACAGAGAATAGAGTGGGCATTTAAACACCCTATAGGTGTCGGCAGATTACCTGAGGTCTCGAAGACTAGGGATAGTAGAGTTAAACTCTTCATATCACCACACGCAGGCTATATGTATAGTGGTCCTGTAGCCTCTCACACTTACTATAGAATTGCTCAAGGAGGTTTGCCCGAGACAGTTATTATTGCTGGACCAAACCACACAGGTATGGGTTCTTTGGTAGCCACCACATTAGATGTTATTTGGACAACACCGCTAGGCGATCTTGAAGTTGATAGAGAATTTGCTAAAGAGATCATGAAGAATAGTAATTATCTAGATGATGATCTCACTGCCCACTACTCTGAGCACTCCGTTGAGGTACAGCTACCATTCCTACAATATCTCTTCGGAAGCAGTTTCAAGATTATCCCAGTAGTAATTATGCTCCAGAGACCGGAGGTTGCTAGGGATCTAGCACAAGCAATTATTAAGGCCTCAGAGAAACTCGGTAGAGATTTCATATATATAGCATCAACAGACTGGACTCACTACGAACCACATGAAGTCGCATATAGGAAAGATATGGAGGCTCTTAAATATGTCGAGAACCTAGACACAGAAGGATTCTACTCATTTCTCGAAAAAACAGATCATACAGCGTGCGGACCTGGACCAACCATGATATTCATAGAATTAGCAAAGTTGCTGAGGTATGAGAGAGCAGTGGTGCTTAAGTACGCGACATCGGGGGATGTCACTGGGGAAAAAGACTGGGTAGTAGGATACGCCTCAGTAACAGCGGACTAAAGAATAGTTCTGAGATCCTTATTATAAGAAAAATCAGATGTACAGAATAGTTGATTATAATGAGGATTCACGAGGTAAGGAATATACCTATTAACATAATTTCGATTCCATTAAAAGAAAGATGGAATCCTGTAGTTGTTCTATACTCTAAGTACAAAATAATAGTGAGAGGCGAGATTAATTATGATTATTCGTGCATGAAATCACTTAATGGTTCAATACCCAGATCCTTAGCGAGAAATCTCAGGAGTTTCCTCGATTCATTATCCAATGAATTAAGTATTGATTTCTGCTACAGAGTTGCGGTAGAGGTAGATGATGAAATAAGAAACTTAAGATCTTCTATCTACGTAGTAGTGTCTCAAATACTATTTGAATCATTGCTTAGCAAATTACAAGAGAAAATGGATCCTGTGGACATAGTTAAGTCTCTGAGTGTTATTGACAATTCTATAAATACGAAGTCTCAACATATTGAGGCTTTAAGACTTGCATACGCTATTAATAGAGGAGTGATATTTAGGAGAATAGATGAGTATATAGAGTTAGAGGATCCTCCTCGGATATTGAAGTTGAAGATCAAGAGAATATATAGATTAAAAGAACATCAGAATCCATTGGTAGAAGGTGATCTAGGGGATCTATTAACAAAATTAGTTGGGTACATGATCATTGACTTATCAAGAGATCTCCTAGATAGAAGATATAACATATTTTTTGAGAAAATGAATTATGTTAATAGACTCTGGTCATTAATATATGGGTTACCACTTACGAATAAACACTATCTATATGATGAATGGAATAGAGTGATCTTAGCCGACATATTATTTAGTAACCTAGATCTTTGATAAGATCTCTGCTATATAATTTATATCATCTTCATTAATCAAAGGATGAATAGGTAGACTAAGAATTCTCCTCGAAATATCATGCGCAACAGGACAACAATCTTCTTCATATCCTAATTTCCTATAAAGAGGTTGTTCATTAAGTGGTCGTGGGTAATGAATAGCTGTCTCTACCCCATATCTTCTTAAGTAGTTAATCAACTCATCTCTTGTGACAGGTGCATCCTCTTTTATTAATATCGTGTATTGGTGATAGACATGATAAGCCCACTCTTTCTCAATAGGTGTTCTTATCCAGTTTATCTTTGCGAGTTTCTCGCTCATTGTTCTAGCATTTCTTCTCCTAATCTCATTAAGATGATCTAATTTCTCTAATTGTTTAAGTGCTAATGCTCCTTGAATAGATGTTAATCTATAGTTCCCACCCAGGATCTCATGAATATATTTAGAGGTTTGGCCCTGATCTCTGAAGACTTTTATGAAGTCTCTTTTTAACTGATCATTTGTAACTATGATCCCTCCCTCCCCACTAGTTATATTTTTCGTCGCGTATAGACTAAAGATCCCTATATCACCTAAACATCCAACAGGTCTACCTTTGTACTTAGCACCGTGTGCTTGAGCTGCATCTTCCAAGACATATATACTATGATCCTTCGCAATTTTTATGATAGGATCCATATCAGCTGGGTGTCCGAATAAGTGGACAGGCACAATAACTCTTGTTCTCCTACTAATCTTATTCTCTATGCAGTTGATATCTATGTTGAATGTCTCTGGATCTATGTCACAGAATACTGGCTTAGCTCCCAGCATCATGGCTGCGTTTGCTGTGGCTGCGAATGTGAATACAGGAACAATAACCTCATCCCCAAAACCCACGCCTAAGCTCCTTAAAGCTACTTCCAGGGCAACTGTTCCATTACTAACTGCTAAACCATATAGACAATTATGCTTCTCCGCGAATTTTCTCTCGAATACCTCAACAATTCTGCCATGTGTTAAATACCCTGATCTTAGAGTATCAACCACCGCCTCTATATCCTGATCTGTTATGAAGGGTTTCGCTATTTTTATCTCTCGCAAAAGAACACCAAGATATTATATACTTCTTGAAATTTTAGTAGTATTGGTGTCGCATAATTAATCTCTCTTCTCAAGATATCCATGACGCGATATATATGATCGCTAAAGAAGCCGTTGAGATAGCTAGGAAATATTCAGAGGATCCCTCAGTTATTATTAATGAAAAAATTAATGTTTCAGGAGATGTTTCTAAGAGAATAGATATAATACTAGAGGATCTTATCGTGGAAAGAATCAAAGATTTTGATCCGGGGAGCATAATATTATCTGAAGAGAAAGGTTTAATAAAATTATCTAATGATCCTAAACATATATATATAATTGATCCATTAGACGGTAGTCTTAACTATGCCACAGGAACACCGTATTGTTCCGTAAGTATCGGAGTAGCAAAATATCCACCTGAGTTACACGGAGATCATTTGCTAACAGGTGTTGTAGCAGAGATATTCAGGGATAAATTATATAGTTTTATTGAGGAGAGAGAGGCTTATGTGAATAAGAAGAAAGTTTCTCGGAGAGAATATTCAGAGAATATTATAATAACTTATCTTGAGGATCCAAGAGCTATGAAAGCTTTATATGATATATGGATCACGTTAAATAAACCAAAAATAAGATCTCTAGGATCAGCTGCTTTAGATATTGTAAAAACCTCGTTAGGAGATTTCAAAGCGTTTATTGATTTAAGACAGAGATTAAGAAACGTGGATATTGTTGCATCAATAGGTTTTGCTAGGAGTCTCGGTGTATATCCTACTGATCACAAGGGAGAGGTAGTTAAATTAGATTTAATAAGGATCTCTAACGTGAAAAGCTTAATAGTGTCTAGATACGAGGATTTGCGTCAAAGAATTATTGAAATTGTCATGAAATACATTGATTAGATCATTAATGTACAAAGCAAATAAATAGCTTGTTAGCCAAATAGTGCTGCGAGACCCTCTGCGATGGTTTCCTCGGACACCTCTTCTTTTTTCTCCTTCTCCTCTTTTTCTTCTTTCTTAGTCTCCTGCTGAGTTGTTGCCTGAGTAGCTGGTTGAGTTACAGATACTGGTGCAGCAACAGGCGCCACTAATGCTTGTTTAAGAACTTCATCAATATTAATTTGTTTGACCGCAGCCACCAACCTCTTTAACTCAACATCATCAACTGCTACTCCAGCAGCCTCCAACACCTTTCTCACATTATCCTCCGTAATCTCTTTCTTAGCTGAGTGAAGGAGTAGTGTTGCATATACATACTCCGTTGTCTATCACCTAAGAAAACATATGAATAGAGATATATAAGTCTTTTTCATTATTAAGATCTTCTGAAGTAAGAAATTATGATCGAAGGTCTTATCCTTTGGGGCGGGGAAGAGGTCAGTTCTTATAATCACATCTCATTTTCTTCAGGTATATGTTGTATAACTAGATTATTAATTGAACTCATACTCCATCTCAAGAATTGATGTTCTGCGGATCTTATATTAGGATCAATTCTAAATCTTCTTCTAGCCCACTCTATCCCATCCATACTTAACACCCCCTCACCCTTTGAGAGGGCGAGTCTGATTAAGGCATCTATCTCAGCTGTACTAAACCATCTTGTTTTTCTAACTAATTCATCTACTAATTCTTCTGAATAATTCTTAATGTCGTAGATCCTTAATATATTCTCTATTATATATCTTCTACTCTCTTTATCGGGGTATCCAAGAACAATAGTCACATCTATTCTCCCAGGTCTTAGAAGAGCTTGATCAATTAAAGATGGCGTATTTGATGTGAGGATAGTTAATGGTTTATTGGGTTTCTGTAAGTAATTAAGTAGCAGAGATATCTCACTGATATGAACTTCATGTATTGCTAAAGATCTACTGACGAGAAACTCTGCATCATCTATTAGTAAAGCTAAATCATTCCTATTTTCAATACTCTTTAATATCTTTTCTAATATCTTCTCTGTCATTCCATACCACATAGATCTGTAGATAGAGGGTTTTAAATCAAGAATTTTCTTCCCTATCCCCGAAACCAAAGCCTCCGCAAGAACACTTTTACCCACACCTGGAGGACCTATCAATAATAATCCTCTAGGAGCAAATTTATAGCTTTTCTTAATAGGATTGATCACTAATGTCTCTATATCAGATACTATCTTCCTAGGAAACATAATAAGATCCCATGTTGGTTTCCTAAGATTTAATTTTATAACAAGATTTTCGTAACCCTCTCTAATAACAACTTCAACAGCCTCACTCTCAATCTCCTTGGTATTAAGAACTAATACCCCGAAAGGATCATCTGGATAAATTAATTTCTCAAGACCATAAGTCTTCATTATATTATTTTCTACATCAAGTATATCCTCCAATGCCCTCGTACTTAACTCATTTTCTAGATCAGTCAGATCTCTTTCCAACTCCTTGAGTTCCTTAGTAATTATCGCGACAGTGATAATTCCTATATTAGCTGATTTACATAATTTATCCTCACATAACCTTCCGCCACAACCACCTACTAACCTCTTTATTGTGTGACCCGACACCAAATAAGTGATTGGGCATATAATTATGTTCTCGTATATTTTCTCGAGATCTCTAAATCTTAAAGGAAGATCTGTGTATAGAAACTTAAGTAGCGAGTAATACACTGATGTCTCAAGGTCTCTTCTACCAATTTTTTCTTTTAGACTAATATTCTTAATAATTCTTATTGGAAGATTCTCTTTATTTGAATACTCCTCAGATAAACTTTTCTCAATTAAGTTATCCAGAGATGACGCAACTTTATTAATAAAATTTGTTTTTTGAGGAATACTTTTTATCTCTCTACTACTCCATATAAGACCCTTATATTTTCTATCGATTATACTACTGAACTCTTTGATAACAAAAGCGTCTTTAGTTGATGATATATTGCTCAAGTTTTGATTAATCCCCAATGAGTTTTATTCTGAAGTAAATATAAAATTATATCAGGTATTTCTCACTAGGTTTTGCATATATGTTTTTTCTCAAAAACTTCATTAATAGCATCAAATACTCTATTAATAAGTATTTTTCTAAATCCTAATTTAACAAGGATCTTTGCTAAAGGATCAAGTTTTATAGATGCTCCAGCCGCAAGTCTATGTCCTCCGCCTCCTAATTCAACTGCTAGATCTCTCACATTATATTCTCTAGATCTAAAACTTACTGAACCATTTCTCCTTATTATAACAGCCACATCAGAGTTAGTTATCGATAACATATAATGACCTAATTGACTGGTTCCTATGAAACTATTCTCTTCTTTCACTAATGCAACGAATTTTACTCCACATAACTCTTTAATTGAGTATTTCTTGAGATAGTAGTTATACTCGTATAATTCTTTATCTACAAGATCCATTATGTATTTCATACCCCACTCAATAACTTCCTCAACTTTATCTGCTGTGATCAATTTATTTATTAATTCTCTCCGCCACTCATTTGTATTCTTATAACTTACTAATCTTGTGAAGAAAGAGGCTCTGGGATCATCGAATTTCCACAGATCTATTGAACAAATCACCTTCTCTAGATCAATAGCAAAAGGATCATGAGGTAAGAGATTCTTTCTCACAACACCTGTTGCGCAAGTAGATGTATCGACGATTATTTTAGCACCTGAGCTTGATAAATCATCCAACCATTTATCATCCCATAAATGATGATCCATCCAAACAACTTCTTTACCTTCCCTAATCAATCTTTTTAGAATATCTCTAATATCATTAATTCTATCTTTATTCGGGGCCAGATCAGTTATATAGATATGATTCTTTACTGATTTAGAGATAATCTCTTTAGCAACTCTTTGTAAAGTCCTGTATACTTCGTCAGGTTGTATATATAATATATTAATATTTTGAATATACTCCTCTCTTTTACCAAATGATCTGATTACCAAGGCTGATGAACCAATACCATCTGCATCAACATGTGTGATGATAATTGTCTCACTACTCATCTTACTAACCTCATCTTTCGTGAATACACACTTTAGAGATCATTGTATTTTGAACCTTCTCTAATCATCATCTAATCAGATTTTTATGTAAATAAAGAACTTTAAAAGATTTAGGTGTATCATAACTGATCCGTGTAATCATTTATTTACTTAATTTCAATGACGTATATTTTGCAACGATCTCGATGATCGCCTTAGAGATTAACATTGCAGTGATTTCAGAAGGATCATTTATTGGATTATACTCAACAATATCTACACTAACCACTCTCTCACTAACTACCTCATTTAATAATTCTAAAAACTCCCATGAGCTTAACCCCTCCGGCTCAGGTGTGGATACACCAGGAGCAACTGAGGGATCGAGAACATCTACATCTAAAGATATGTGTAAAGTATCGAAATTCTCTGACCATTTTAAAAATCTCTTAATCACTTCCCTAACACCTAATTTACGAATAGTATGAATCGATACATACTCATGATTTAATTTTAGAACCTCATTAAGTTCCTCTCTTGAGACCGCTCTTGTACCAATATAAAATACTGATCCTGCTCCGAGGATTTCAGAGACTCTCTTCATAACGGTGGCATGACTGTATTTTAGTCCCAGGTAATCATTCCTCAGATCTAGGTGGGCGTCGAAGACTACGACACCTAATTTTTTTCTTAGAATACCTTTCACAACACCATATGTTATTGTGTGTTCGCCGCCGACGAATACATATAATCTTTTCTCACTAACTAATTCTCTAACTACTTTCTCAATTCTATCTAAGGTCTTCTCTACGTCTCCAATAACTGTGATTATGTCTCCCTCATCATATACGCCATATTCCTCTACATCAATTTCATTTCTCATACTATACAACTCTATGTTTCTAGAGGCGATTCTTATGTGATCTGGCCCGAGTCTAGAGCCTGGCTTATATGTTACCGTGCTATCGAAAGGTACACCTACGAAACTTACTAATGTTTTTTCTCTAGGCCACTGATATCCTCCGAAAACAAATGGTTTAGGGTTCAGGTAAAGATCTTTGTAAGCCATTTAATCTCCACTGATCTTTAAGAATTTCTATTCTTTACTTTTTAAAAGAATTACTTCTCCACCAACACTCTTTATCTTTTCTATTGCTTTCTTGGTAGCATATTTAGTAATTACTTGGACCGGAATCGTTATTTTCCCAGTCCCTGTAAGCTTATTATACCCTAGTTTAATAAGATCTATTTTTATCTTATCTCCACTATACTCTAATTGATTTCCTAGTCTTAATTTCTCGATTAAGTCTGAGAGATCCTTTAAGGAGATCTCTTTAATCTCCTCCATAAAAGACGGATTTCTCGGTGTGAATCCTCTCTTTCCATACCAGTCGGGGAAGTACTTGATCACCCACATCCACTTATGTTTGTGGAAACCAACAGCTCCTTTACCACCTCTACTCCCAGCTTTTCTGTGCTGACCTATACTTCCCCATCCCATAGTTCTTGTTCTTCCCCTAAGTTTCCTACTTTTCCTCTTTCTTCGCACAACCATTTACAACATCCTCCTTATCAAATCATTAATTGCCTTTCCTCTATAACCTAATTCACCATTTTCATTAAAAGGTTTCTTAATACTTCCGCTAAATCCTCCTCTGGGTGGATGTAGTCTGAAGACTGGTTTTATATAATCTGATAATTTATGGAGATATATCTTCTCCTCATATATAGCCTTGGCCAGCTCCTCAATGCTTGAGTAACCTAATCTCTCCTTCACATATTCATTAGTTAATTTCTTACCACCAGGTATCTCCCCTCTTATTCTTAGTACCTCGATAAGTGTATCTAGATCTATTTCACCCCAAGTTATCCAGTGCTGAGCTTTTCTTAACATACCTTCTAAACCCTCTAGCTTGCTGGGGTATAGTGTCATATGAAACTTCTTATGTAATCTGAGTAGCTTGAGAGTCTTATCGATATCAGGATCCACGTCAACTCTGCCTCTTAGTCTTATGATTGCTAAGACGCTCATTCTTAATCACTTAACCCAATCAATAGTAGTGATGAACTTATAAGTTTTCTTAAGAGCATCAAATGTTGCCTTTGCAAAATTAATTGATGTTGATGTCTTCCCCTTACTCCACGTCCAAACATCTTTAAAACCTGCGTATCTCAAAATAATCTTCGGTATCTCACCCGCTACGAGCCCCGCTCCCTTGGGAGCTGGTTTAAGCATTATTCTCACACTACCGGATTTACCCATTATCGTGAAAGGTACTGAATGAGGTTCTCCACAGCTACATTCCCAACTACCACAACCTCTTCTAACAGGAATGATATTCAGCTTAGCATCTTTAATCGCTTTATCTATAGCCTCTCTAAGCTGAGACGCCTTCCCTATGCCTAGTCCTACGTATCCATTCATGTTCCCTACCACAACCACTACTCTAAACTTAGTTCTTCTCCCCGCATCAGTCATTTTCTGAACCATATCAATACTTAAGATCTCATGTTTTAATTCAGGACCTAGTAAGTAATCAACGATTTCAGGCTCTCTAATTACTTCATTCATCTCGAATATTTCTCTTAACGAA
>CAZFDB010000003.1:0-12617 GCA_964517475.1 uncultured Desulfurococcaceae archaeon
AAGATAATCTAACTCTCCCCATTCAACATCCTCTAGAAATTGTTGGAGAGCTTTTAACTTTACAGCTCCTCTCCAAGCTACAGGTGATGTTCTATCGCTTAATAGAAACTCAATAGATACTATCTTGATCCCGAGCTCGTTTTCAACAGGTATAATAGATGTCTCTCCTTTCTCACTAATAACAGCCCCTAAATATTCCTCCTCAACACCCAACATCCTGGGTATTGAGGGTCCGTGAAAATCTACGTCGGCAACCCCGACTTTCCTTCCCCTCAGGCTCAGAGCCATAGCTAAAGAGGCGGTGACAAATGATTTACCTACACCACCCTTACCGCTTAGAATCACGATTTTATGTTTTATCTTACTCATCTTATCCATCATTTTCTTAGAAGTCTCTACACCAGGTTTTCTCGGGGGCTGTCTTATAGAGACCCCGCCCTTAGGCATATCTATTCTATAAGGATTCTCGCTCAATTATCAGCACCTTCTCAAACTCCTATTTGATATATAAGTTGATCCTTGATAATAAATGTTTTAAGTATGTAGTGATGAGCCTTATATATAGAAAGGTGGTTATGTATTGGAAGATATTATTTATAGAGAGATCGTGTCTGTAGATCTTAAGGGTAGATTAACTATCCCTAAATATATCAGAGATGAGATAGGCTTGGTAGAGGGTGGTAAAGTGGTTGTTGAAGTAGATCGATTAAATAAGAAGCTGATTATTAAGCCAGTGGACGTTAAAACTCAGTTATGTAGTGTGGTTGGTGAGAAGATCAATGATATAGGAGAATTTCTAAACGAGTTAGCTAAATATAGAGATAAAGCATTCATAGACATACTTGACCTCAGATGCTACAAAGTATTTGATGGAGGCTATGAGTGTAGAGCTATTATATCAATAAGGGGGCATGATGGTTGCGGGGTGTTAGAGAACATATCTAAGTTATTATTAATCACATCTCTATAGAATATGGGTATTATTTGAGAGTAGGTCTTGGGGTATACAGAGTCGCTGGTCCAGATCTAACGAGTATGTATGATGATAATGCTTACTTGATATTATCAGATAAATGCCATATATTAATTGATTCAGGGAGTGGATTCGCTGTTGATGCAATGCTTAGAAATATTCTCTACCTAGTAGAAGAGTTAAAAGAAATAAAATACTTGATCCTGACACATGCACATCATAGAAATTTCGGTGGCGCATACTACTTAAAAGAATTGATCTCAGATCTAATAACAATAGCCCATTACCTAGATAGTACATATATACGAAACCCAGATAAAGAGTATTGTAAAGTAATAAGTGAATTAGGAGAACCTAAACCAGTAGTGATCTCACTAGAGATATATGAGAATACGAGAAAATTATCTTTTTGTAACGAGGAGATAGAAATTACTCATATACCGATTCATACAAGAGGATCCATAGGAGTTTTTCTGACAAGAGGAGGTTTAATATATGGTTTCGTAGGAGGATTAATCGAGGAAATATTCTCCCGAGAACTCTCGCCTGAAGAAAAGAATCATTTGTTTAAAGTCATGGGTGGTAGAAGAATAGACGTCTTATGTCATAGCAGAGGTTGTTTATATGGATATGATAAAATAACTACCTTACTATCATATTAACAGAGGTGAGAATATTACGAGGATATATGTAGGGACCTGCGGATTTCCTAAGAGAAGAGAAGAGATATATGAGAAACTAGATGTTGTTGAGCACCAAGAAATATTCTATGACCTAATATCTTTGGAGAAAGCTGAGAGATATGGGAGAGAGAAGCCTGACAACTTTATATTCACGGCAAAAGCTTTTCAAGCAATAACTCACACTTCTAATAGCCCTACGTGGAAGAAGATAAAAACGAGATTAATAGGAGATATCTCAAGATATGGTTTTATGAGACATACCGAGGAGAATCTATGGGCTTGGGAGGAGTCTCTGAAGAGATATAGATTAATGAAGGTTAGAATAGTGGTGTTTCAGACACCACCCTCCTTCGGATATTCAGAAGAGAATTATAGAGGGATCAAAGAGTTTTTCTCGATTATTAACAGAGATAATATCTTGTTGGCTTGGGAACCCAGAGGTTCATGGAATCAGGAGAGTAACAGAGATAAGCTTTGTCGCTTAGTAAGTGAGTCAGGAATCATTCACACTGTGGATATATTTAGAAACTTGCCTTGCGAAGAGAGTAGTGATGTTCTCTATATAAGATTACATGGTATAGGTGGTTCAGAGGTTAATTATAGATACAAATATTCCGACGAAGATCTTATTAAATTAGGAGAGATGTTTATGAGATATAATTATAAGGAGATCTATGTATTATTCAATAACATCTATATGTTTGAGGACGCGGTTAGATTCAAAGATCTTCTTAAAACAAGATTATCGCAACACTTATAAGGTTCTGAGCCAAATATTGAAGATGCATGATGAGTAGATTTAGGATAGATAAAGAGAATTTTACAAAGATTGTAAAGAAGGCTCAGACTCTATACAATAGATATAGGAGTCCCGAGGCTCGAGCAAAAATTATTAGTTTCAGCAATAATGTCTTAGTTGTTGAATTCGATGGGAGTTTTTGTGAAACTTGTGGTGTGAATGATTGGATTGATGATTTCAGATTTGTTTTGAAAGACTTAGGTGTTGAGGTAGTTATTGAGAGAATTGAGGAAATAGATGATTTTACACGAATAGCGTATTTCAAGATCGTGGGTATAGCTAAGGATCATAACGATATTGAGTAACTAGAATAGATGCAGTGTATATTTATTTTTGTTTATATTACGACTACTTAATTATATTGGATTAATAATGGGTGAGGAGCAGAGGTTGAGTGGTGAGTATAAGGAGAAGGATAAATATGAGAAGATAATTGATTTAGCTATTAGAAGAGGATTTTTCTGGGTCTCATACGAGATATATGGTGGTGTGGCTGGACTATATGATATGGGTCCATTAGGTGTTCTTTTAAAGAGGAGAATAATTGATCTGTGGAGAAGAATATTTGTACAGAGACACCAAGAATACGTTGTTGAGATAGAGACACCTATAATAACCCCTGAGAAGGTATTGATTGCTTCTGGTCACGTGGAGCACTTCACAGATCCAATAGTTGAGTGCTTAAAATGCGGAAGAAAATACAGAGCTGATCACTTAGTAAAAGAGACATTAGGTTTAGAAGTAGAGGGTCTAGACACAGATGAGTTAACGAGAATTATTCGTGAAAAAAATATTAGGTGCCCAGCATGTGGCGGTGAATTAAGTGAGGTTAAGAGATTCAGCTTACTCTTCAAGACGAATATAGGGCCCTATTCTGACAGCATAGGATATATAAGACCAGAAGCTGCTCAGGGAATGTTTACAGCTTTTAAAAGAGTTTATGAGGCTATGAGAAATAGATTCCCTATAGGTATTGCTCAGATAGGTCGCGTAGGTAGAAACGAGATATCTCCTAGACAAGGTATGATTAGATTAAGAGAGTTCACCATCATGGAAATAGAATTTTTCTTTGATCCTAAGAACCCTGAATCTCCTCTACTAAGTCGGGTAGCTGATAAGAAATTAAGGATATTGAGGGGGGAGGATAAGATCAGAGGAGTAGAGAAACCAGATATTTTCGGAGTTGAAGAAGCTGTTAGAGAAAGAGTGATTAGGCAGCCTTGGCAGGCTTATTGGATGAGTGTTGCTCAAGAGTTCATCTCACTTCTAGGAGTTAATGAAGAAGATACATATTTCGAAGAGAAACTGCCTCATGAAAGAGCTCATTACGCGGAGCAAGTATTTGATCAAATGGTCCGTGTCTCGAGATGGGGATGGGTTGAAGTATCGGGGCATGCTTATAGAACTAATTATGATCTGGGTAGACATCAATTGTATAGTGGAACTGATCTAACTATTTTCAAAAGATACTCTGAGCCATTGATTGTTAGAAGAAAAAAGATTTATTTAGATAAAAGCAAGATACTAAAGATCTATGGTTCTAAAGCCCCAGAGATATTTAGAGAGTTGGAGAAGGAGGATCCAGAGAAACTTATTGAGAGAGCTAGAGAGGAAGGTGATTTCTACGTAATTAATGAGAAGAGATATCCGAAAGAAATATTCAGGTTCGAGGAGTTTGAAGAGAAGATATATGGAGAAAGAATTCTTCCACATGTTGTAGAACCATCCTTTGGAGCCGAAAGACTTCTCTACATCGCTCTTGAGCATTCCTATGTAGAAGATGGTGAGAGAGTATATCTGAAGTTACCCAGGATCATAGCTCCTATTCAAATAGCTATTTTCCCATTAGTTGAGGATGAGGCTTTGATTAGGGTGAGCAGAGAGATAAAAGATATGTTGATTGATGCCGGGTATTACATAATTTATGACGAGAGTGGTAGTATAGGGCGTAGATATGCTAGAGTGGATGAGATCGGTGTGCCATATGCTGTGACCGTGGATTATGATACACTTACAACTAATATGGTGACCGTAAGAGACAGAGATACGAGATTGCAAGAGAGAGTGTTGATAGAAAAATTAGTTGATTATTTTAAAAATAAATTCATTATATGATCATATAAATTTAGGTTTCCTCCTCTGTTATTGTTATGATATTCTCTGGAGGTATTCCGAACTCGTTTATTAGTATCTGCTTAACCCTGTTTCTGTGATCTCCTTGAAGCTCTATTCTACCATCCTTAGCAGTTCCACCAGTAGCTAATTTAGATTTGAGCATAGAAGCCACTTTCTTAAGATCTCCGTAATCCTCTAAACCCTCTACTATAGTTACTTCCTTGTTAAATTTTCTCTTCTCCAAGCGTATTTTGACTATTTGTTGTTCCGCGACTAATTGTTTACATATCTCCGGTGGGAGACCTCCACATAATCCCTCAAAATCTTTACTACTCATAACTGGTTTTCTACACCCGAAAAATAATTCTTTAAGTAATATATAAGTATACTTGATTTATTTAATAAATAGTCCTAGTTATGCCTCATATTAATCACATAACTAGATCATAAAATATAATAATATATAATTATTGTAAATAAACTATTTTTAAATAAATACTAGTATATAATTTTTGTGTATTTCCATATATAACTATTTATTCACTATAAAAGCTATATTTAAGCGAGAAGGAGAGGCATGTTTATTAATAGGGAGGAGAGTACCTTTTATTATTTGGTGAAATTGCCATTAGAGGAGTTGAAAAGATTCATCGGTGATTTAAATAATCAATCAATTGATATTCCTAAGAGTAGAATTATAGGAATCGCGAGAAATCCTAGGGGTGATCAGTGGATAATTAATTTTAAAGCAGGTTTAATAGGATCTGTGAAATTCATTATGAGAAGAGAAGTGTATGGAGACACTATAGAGTATCGTTCGCGGGATGGTGATCTCTCATTAAAGTTTAACTTATATAGATTAAATCATGAAACAACAATGGTTGAGTACTATATAAAGGCGATAGAGAGAGCGTCTATAATACTAAGACCAGAGATTCCACTTCTCCATCAAAGATTTATTGAAAGTTTAAAAGCCTTGTACAATGATGTAGAGATAACTTCTATTACTTACGAGACATATCTGGAGATTATAGGAAATATCGTGCGTTCACGCACTAAAGAGGTTAAAGCACCAACCCAAGAAACAAAATATTTAGAGAAACCATTGATTGGCGCTGATATTACTTTAGGCACTGAGGAGAAGAGAATGAGAGAGTTATTTACTGAGTCCACAGCTATGAAAGTAACTGAAGTGATCCCAGTATCTGGATCCCGTCAAAGAGAAGAGACAATAATTACGAAGGTAGCTGAAAGTAAGCCTAGCCCCAGATGTGATAATTGTCTTCTCTTCGATGAATCTACGGGGTATTGTACTCTTCTCATAAGGAAGATCGAAGATATTAACACTCCTCTATGTAAAGGTGAATCTTTTATAGGAAGAGGTTAATTTTATTCATATCCTATTATCCTTCTCTGCAAAAAACTTCTTGAGAACCATGATCATTTTATCTATTTCTTCTTTTGTGTTATATATATAGTAGCTAGCTCTAACACTACCCTTATCCCATTTATAGAAGTAGTGAAGTGGGTGTGCACAGTGTTTCCCTGTTCTAACAGCTATCCCGTGAAGATCTAGGTATGCCCCTATGATGTTTGGACTCGCTAGATCAGATTTGAATGTGAATACACCTGTTCTTATCTTATAATCTCGAGGACCTAAAACCTCGATCCATTTGAATAAGCCCTCCTCCTCGGCCTTCTCAAAAGTATATTTAATTAAGGTCTCTTCATGCTTTCTAACATTATCCATACCTATGTTGTTGAGATAATCAATTGCTACACCTAATCCTATGAACCCCTCTATATTAGGTGTTCCTGGAGCAAATCTCCAGGGAGGATCAATCCATTTTATTTCGTCTAGAGTCACATCTATTATCGTATCGCCTCCAGAGAAAACAGGTTCTAGCTCCTCGGATAATTCTTTTCTTATATATAATCCACCTGTCCCAGAAGGCCCCAGCATCTTATGTCCGCTAAATGCTGCGAAATCAGGTTCGAGATCTTTTATATCTATCTTCATATGAGGTACGCTCTGAGCTATATCCAGCACTGTTATTATTCCTTTTTTCCTAGCAGATCTTATAATCTCCTTAGCATTGTTGATCACGCCTGAAACATTTGATACGTGTGTGAATGCTAATACTCTAGTATTTCTTGTGAATAATCTCTCAACATTATCACGACTAATCTCCCCATATTCATTAGGGTAAACATACTTGATCTTGAATCCTTTTATTTTAGACCAGAATCTCCACGGAAGCATATTGCTATGATGCTCCATAACTGATATAATCACCTCATCGTCTTTACCGAGATAATTAAGTGATATAAGTGCCGCGGCTAGATTCAATCCATGAGAAGCATTATAAACCGGAATAACCTCCTCGAAAGAAGCATTTATAAAACTAGCTATTTTTCTAAGAGCATTCTCAAATAACTCGGTTACTTCTACACTAAGTGTGTGAATACCTCTATGTATATTAGAGTAGTATTGTTCATAAACATTTTTCACAGCCTCAATAACCTGGATCGGTTTTAACGTCGTAGCGTTATTATCGAAGTAAATTAGTGGATGACCATTAACAATTTTTTTTAAAATAGGAAAATCATTCCTTATCTTATATGGCGAGAACACTAAATCTCCCAAATATTTTAGTTCTTAAACTCGTATTATATTATTTATGAGACCTCCGAGAAATATAATATGAGTATTAATTTCATCGAGATCAAAATATTGTCGTGTTAGTTAAGAAGATCAGGTATATTTATGATTTGTATATACCACCTCTTCAAAGAGTAATATTATCTTAAATTACTCTGAAGCTAATTGTTACTGGGTTCACCCAATATAAATTTCGGGGGTCATGTAATGAGGTACGAGATCAGATTTCATGGAAGAGGTGGACAGGGAGTTGTGACCGCGGCAGAATTGCTCGCGTATGCGGCGATATTAGATGGTTTCTACGCTCAGGCATTCCCCGAGTTTGGGGCTGAGAGAAGGGGGGCTCCGGTGAGGGCATACTTCAGATTAGATGATGCAGAACCGATACATGAGAGATACCCTATTGTTAATCCTGATATGATTGTTATTTTTGATGAGGGTCTTCTAAAATTAACTCCTCCCCCGCATAATGATTTGAAGAATAATGGTTGGCTCATCATTAATACTTCACGAACAATAGAGGAGATAAATAATTTCTTAAGTAATAGAAGATTCAAGATAGCAGTGATTAACGCAACCGATATCTCGATGTCTATATTGAAGAGACCGATAGTGAACACAACTATACTAGGTGCAGTTATCAAATTACTTAATATTATTAAGTTAGAGAGTGTTGAGAAAGCGGTACTAAACAGATTCTCTGGGAATCTGGGTAGACTAAATATAGAAGCTATTAAAAAAGGTTATGAGAGTGTGATTGTAGGATGAGTCTAGGTGGAGTTAAGGATCTGGTTCAGGGAGCACTTATAGCTAATCCTCCCACATCACTGAGAAATAAAACTGGTTCTTGGAGAGTTATGAGACCTGTCATAGATCAAAATAGTTGTATTAGGTGTAGAATATGTTGGGTGTTCTGCCCTGATGGAGCTATCATAGAAACAGATCAGCCTTATGAGGTGAGGGGTAGGAAGTATAATCTGACCTATATAGTTAATTACGACTATTGTAAAGGATGTGGTATTTGCGCGGCTGAGTGTCCTGTTAAAGCAATTAAGATGGTTCCAGAGGTGGAGAAATTATGAAGAGTACTAAGAGAATCGAGCCTTTAAGCGGCAACTATGCAGTTGCTTATGCTGTGAAGAGCGTTGATGTAGATGTTATCTCAGCTTATCCAATAACTCCTCAGACAGCTATAGTAGAGAAATTAGCAGAATTTGTAGCTAATGGCGAATTAGATGCCGAGTATCTACACGTGGAATCTGAGCACAGCGCGATGAGCGCAGCTATGGGTGCAGCTGCTACGGGGGCTAGAGTATTTACTGCGACATCGAGTCAAGGACTTGTATTAATGTACGAGACCTTATTCATAGCCTCTGGTATGAGACTTCCTATAGTTATGGCTCTTGTGACAAGAGCATTATCAGCACCAATTAATATATGGAATGATCACTCAGATCTCATGGCCTCCCAAGATACAGGATGGATCCAAATTGTCTCCACAAATAATCAAGAGGCATATGACTTCATAATAATGGCGTATAAACTCAGTGAACATAATGATATTAGTCTACCCGTGATGGTTGCTCTAGACGGATATATACAGAGCCACACTATCGAGCCGGTTCAATTAGAAGATGACGAATTAATTAGAAAATTTGTTCCGAAGAGAAAAAGAGAATATGTACTGGATCCTGAGAAACCTGTCTCAATGGGTAATCTAGGAGACCCTGATTGGTACTATGAGTTTAAGGTACAGCAAGTTGAGGCTATGGAGAGGGTCAAGAGAGTATTTAGAGAGATAAATAGTGAATTCAAATCGTATTTCAATAGATCCTATGAACCATTTGAAGTGGTATATGGTGAGGATGCTGATACAATACTTGTTGCAATGGGAGCGCATACGGGAACATTCATCAAAGCAGCTAAAATCGCTAGATCAGAGGGTATTAGAGTGGGAGTAGGTGTTTTGAGAATGCTGAGGCCATTCCCCGACGAAGTGGTTAAGTATTTATCTCAGTACGATTATGTAGGAGTTGCGGATAAATCAATACACTTCGGATCTCCCAGCGGCAGTTACTTAGCTAATGACATCGCGACAGCTCTTCATCTCGAGGGTTCTGGAACGAGGGTTGCGACTTACATATACGGTATCGGGGGGAGGGTGGTAAGATTAGAAGATGCTTTATTCGTGATAAGAAATCTATGGAGAGTAAGTAAAAGATTAGAAGAGTATTCAAAGAAACCAGTCTATATAGGGGTGAGGTATTAATGCCCATAAGAATTTGGGATATACCTAGAGAAGAGTATTTCCATAGCGGACATAGACTATGTCCTGGGTGCGGCGCAGGAATCATAATGAGACATTTAGCTAAAGCATTGGGTGGTAGGGGGGTGATTGCTCATGCAACTGGTTGTGTTGAGGTGTCAACGAGTTACTACCCAGAATCCTCTTGGCGTATTCCATGGATCCACGTTGCTTTTGAGAATGCTGCAGCCGTTGCTAGTGGTATTGATGCAGCGGTTAATGTATTGAGGAGGAAAGGATTAATACCTGAGGAAAAAGAAGTTAGAGTCGTAGCTATTGCAGGGGATGGTGGAACCTTTGATATAGGTTTCCAAGCTCTCTCAGGAATGCTTGAGAGAGGCCACGATGTTCTATATGTAGTGTATGATAATGAGGCGTACATGAACACTGGGATCCAGAGAAGCGGTTCAACACCATTCGGAGCATGGACAACAACAACACCTAGTGGCAAGAAGTGGGTGTATGGTGAGTGGCGCCCTAAGTATAGAAAAGATCTGTTGTTTGTAGCTATGGCTCATAACATACCTTATTACGCGACTGTGAATCCGGCATATATAACTGATCTATATGAGAAAATAATTAAGGCGTTATCAATTAAAGGACCAAAACTTATCCACGCATATTCACCATGTACTCCAGGTTGGAGAATAAATGACGATGATACTATCAGAGTATCTCGATTAGCAGTGTTAACAGGAGTATGGATCAATTTAGAATATGAGAACGGGATGGTGAGGGTGACGACACCGGTTCCTAGGAGAAAACCTGTGGAGGAGTATCTGAAGATTCAGGGGAGATTTAGACATCTCACTAAAGAAGCGATAGATATTATTCAGAAACTAGTTGATGAATACGTTGATAGAATCAATAGATTGGTAGGTAAAGAGGTTATCGGACCTGTAGAGAGAGAACCAGGGATCTATACACATATACACAGGATCAGGGTAGCCACTAACTAATTAGTAGTTTTTCATGGAGAATTGTTTGATGAAGTTTTGATAAACTCTCTGTATCTCTCAGCTAAGTAATCATTCTCCTTGAATAAGTTCTCAATAAATGTCATGAGTATAAGAATTCTCTCTATAGTTATATCATGGAGATAATGCTCGATAGAGCAAGCATCTTTATCTGCTATATCCTCGGGAACCATTAGATAATCTTCTAGGAATCTTCTGAGTATAAAATGTTTCTTTAATATCTTTTCAGCGTATTCTCTACCATTCTCTGTTAACTTAATATACCCCCTCTTTCTATAGTCAATAAACTTTCTATCTGACAACTTCTTTAACTGCTCAACCACTGATGAGGGTTTAACACTAAGCTTCTTAGCTAGTGAAGTCACGGATACTTTGACACCTCTCTTCTCTAATTCATATATAGCTTCAATATAGTCCTCGAAGCTCTTACCATACTTTGCGGCTCTTCTCATATGCTAGTAACCCTATATATTATTTTAGAGTTATATATAACTTACCTCTAATCAGCTATTCTAAAACTATGATCTAGTAGTAGCTAGGGAACGATGCCCAACTTCTCAAGAATCTCTTTAGTTGGTAAGCCATTCATGTCCCATCCACGGAGTCTGTAGTAGATATCTAGAGCGTTCTCAAACTCTTCTCTAGATAACCTATACTCTTTATCTTGGAACTTAACTGGTTCAAACCATTTTGATGGTAATTGATCTTTTCTTCTATCAACACCCATTTTGGAATTTATCAGACGTGTTAAATTAACTATTCTCTCGCTAGTCTCTATAACTTCTTGAGCCGTGTAATCGAACCCTGTCACGATCTGTAGAAGATCTGCGATTACTTGGAAATTATATATGTATCTACCAAATTTGCATAGTAGAAGCGAATCCATTATAGCGCCTAGGTTCTCATATTCAATTATTGCCCGGATCTTTTCTTCGCCTAAATACTCTCTACCACCAGCTCTGCCTGCGATATCTATAGCGTAAGCCATTGTTCCCAGATGATCTGCTCCTCTGCCAGAGATGGCGTATCCTACAGCCATTCCTTTAAGAGTCCTCGGATCATATGCAGCAGGTTCTAAACCCTTTACATGCACAGCTAGGTCCTCAACACCTAATCTCTCAGCAACTCTAGCAACACCTTCCGCCAGGAGATCCCCGATACCTCTCCTATAAGCAATATCTATGACCAGTTGCCTTATCTCATCAAACTCTCCCCAATCAATATCTAGTTTCAATAAACCTTTCTTCGATAACTGAATAGCGAAGCCGATTGTGTTTCCTAGGGAAATAGTATCCATACCTAATCTATCAGCAAGATCATTTAAAACTATAATTTGATCAGGATCAGTGATACCTAGATTACTACCCAATGCGAATATTGTCTCATACTCCACATCTACTTTAACTCCGTAAGTCTTTGACTCAACTAATCTATGACAAGCAGCTGGACAAAACATACATGCGCCAGGACCCAAGAAATAATGTTTCTTAAAATTATCCCAAGAGATCTTTTCCCAACCATCTATGGTGACCTGGCTCCAGTAAATTGATGGGAAGAAACCTATCCTATTAGCTATCTCAACAAGTCTAGGCGTCCCCCCATCTCTAAGTGCTATTGTGCCACCCTCCTTAATGAATTTAGGTATGAAGTCTCTGAGATACCTCATGTATCTATCAGGATCAGCTACCTGAATATCTCTTCTCTCAGGAACAAAAACTATTGCTTTAAGTTTTTTACTACCCATAACAGCTCCTCCACCAGTTCTGCCGAATTGTCTCCATTTATCGTGATTAATCATTGCGAATCTAACAAGGTTCTCTCCTGCAGGTCCGATAGCTAGGACAGAGACTTCTCTACCGATCTCTTTTTTTAAAATCTCCTCAGTCTCTATAGCGTCTCTCCCCCATAGATGAGAAGCTTCTCTGAACTCTACACCTCTATCATATATGACGAGAAAGAGAGGTTTCTCTGAAGAGCCTTTAATAATCATCATATCTAAACCTGTGTATTTCATTATATGTGCCAGATTTCCTCCTAGATTAGAGCCTCCTAAAATATTTGTTAAAGGAGATCTAAAAGCACTCCAAGCTCTCGCAGCCATAG
>CAZFDB010000003.1:12627-15501 GCA_964517475.1 uncultured Desulfurococcaceae archaeon
TACCGTATCTATATAAGTAATAATTAGCTAGACCTTTACCACCAACATATTTTCTCGCTAATCCCCTATCTAGTTCCTCATAAGAATATTTCTTTGTAGAGAGATCTATGTGAAGTATCTTATCAGCATAACCTTTCAATCAGGTAATCCCAAATATATATGACGAGAGCAATAATATATTACTTCAGAAGCTCCGTGATAATTAAGGCACTATATTTAACAGATACTTAAAATTGTAAGGGAGATGAACATGAGGATTAGCGATGCGCAAGAATTAATAAAAAGAAAGTATTTTGAGAGAGATAGTGCAAGAGGTTTGTTTGCAACATTTACATGGTTTGTTGAGGAGGTAGGAGAATTAGCCGAGGCGTTGATTGAGAAGAATAAAGAGTCTATTGAGGAGGAATTAGCTGATGTTTTTGCATGGCTTCTATCTATAGCCAACCTAGTAGGTGTTGATATTCAAGAGGCTTTTGTAAAGAAGTACGTCTCGTAGGGAAGATCGAGCTAATAATTCACTATTACAATACGCTATTTGTTGAATATATCTGCTGCAAACTTGACGGTAAGTTTAAATATCTGTAAATACTTGGGGCTGTTTCGTTTTTCATGTTTATTTGTTTTGGTTTAAGGTTCTCATAACCACTAAATATACTGAGAGTATTATCTAAGTCGCGTCTCCTCATAATATCATCGTGATCCGTGGAGTTTATTGTTTCTTTCTAGTCTGCGAGTAATAGTCAAGTTGTTGGAGAAAAACTTATAATCTTACATATAAAATTTTTCGTAACAAGAACTCTCCCGAGGCGATGGGAGCATTTCTCTGAGCCTCGGGGGTTTAGCCCTAAATGTGAGCCTCGTGCCGTTGGGCTCGGTCGCTACCTATGACCCCACGCTAATAGCTCGTGAAACGTGGATGAGGTGGAAGTCTCTAGATGCAACGAAAAAATAATGAGAATGAACATCTAGGGATAAACGGCTTAGGATAGTGGAGGGATATCTTAGCACCAGGGGTTTTGCTAGGATTCTAGGTGTTTCGAGAGTTACGGCTGAAGGCCTTGCCCTTTAGGGCGGAGGAGAAGGTCAGGTAATTTTTTCCTCAACGGATCTTATTTTGTATTCCAAAGTAATTTCTTTATCTAATCTGATATCGAGTTGAATATCTATAGCAACTCTCTTAACACCTGATTTTTTAAAATAATCCATTATTTTCTCGATTATGATATTCAGGTCGCTTATTCTCTCTACCTCAACAGAGGTGTTGAAGGGGCCGATCATATATCTAAGTCCTAGATCTCTTAAAATTTCTACTACACCCGCCACATATTTGCTGATACTAGGATCTCCTGTCCCTATCGGGATGATTCTTATTGAAGCTAAGATTTTCATATTCAACCCGTAAATTCTTATATACTGAGCCACTAATAATTCTATGATGACTCTGGATGTTTAGAAGAAAGATAGAAAACGCTATAAAGACATTTCAATTTCACGATGTTTATATAATGCCTTCTCTATCTAATAAAGAGCCTAATGAAGTTGATCTATCAACTAATTTCAGTAGGAATATCAAGCTCAAGATCCCGATAGCCTCTTCACCAATGGATACGGTGACAGAGGATAAGATGAGTATCGCTCTTGCTCTATTGGGTGGTATTGGTGTTGTTCATAGAAATAATTCTATTGAGGAGCAGATAGAGATTATAGAGAGAGTGAAGAAAGCTCCTCCGATAAGAACAAGAGAGATATATATCAATGCTGAAGATCCCTGTAATAGAGCTATTGAGATCATGGAGAAAGAAGAGATACGTGATCTACCAGTTCTGGATAATGGTAAATTAATAGGCTCAGTATTTTACGCAGATCTTGTTAATGAGTGTAGGAAAGGATCCGAGTCATTACAAAAATTTATTAGAGCACCTAGATTCGTCACCTTATCTAATCTAAATGAAGCAAGAAAAATTCTTATGGTAGAGAAATATGACACTGTACCAATAATAGATCAAGAAGGATTTTATTTGGGAACAGTTATATACAGAGATCTATTTATATCTTCAGAACCCTCCCTAGACGAAGAAGGGAGATTATTGGTTGCGGCCGCAATATCGCCATTTGATAGAGAAAGAGTTTTGAGACTAGATAAATATGCAGACGCGCTAGTATCTGATCTCGCTCATTTCCATAATATAAATGCTATAAAATATATGAAAGATCTATCTAAGAATATATCGAAGGATCTTGTTATAGGTAATATAGCCACATATGAAGCTGTTAAAGATATCCACAGCTACATTGATAAGATCGATGGCTTCCGAGTTGGATTAGGAGGAGGCTCTATATGTGTGACTCCTGAACAAACAGGTGCATATGTACCCACGCTCTACGCAGTTGCTAGTGTGAGAGATGCTGTAGAGGATCTAGGTCTTAGAGTACCTGTAATAGCGGATGGTGGAATAAGATCTAGTGCTGACATAGTAAAGGCTTTAGCTGTGGGTGCCAGCGTAGCAATGCTAGGATTTCTACTAGCCGGAACAGATGAAGCTTCGGCACAACTAGTTAGGATTGGTGATAAGTTATATAAGCCGTATAGGGGTATGGCAAGCAGAGGCTCTATGGAGAGAAGATTCGCTAGAGATAGATACGCTAGGATCTCTAAGAGAGTGGAGGAAGGTATAGAGGGTCTAGTTGAGTATAAAGGCTCTGTGTACAAAATAGTCCTAGAATTAGTAGAGGCTGTAAAAGCAGGTCTTGGATATGCTGGGGCATCAAATATAAGAGAACTCTGGGAGAAAGGAGGTATATTAATTACAACTGATAGGGGGGAGAGAGGAGTTAGAACACTCGTATAACTCAGAATAAAACTATGTACTATGT
>CAZFDB010000004.1:0-11974 GCA_964517475.1 uncultured Desulfurococcaceae archaeon
TATATTGAGAATAAGAATATCTCCTGTTCCCCCAGATAAGAGTGAGAATAGATCTACTCTATATCTTCCGATAAATAATATTGAGGATAAATAAATAATTGATAATAAGAGAATCAACACGGTTAAAACATATAAAAAATATCTGCTTCTCTTAATTAACTCTATATAAAGCTCTTCGAGTTCTACTGAGTAAGTCTTGCTCAACTAGCCACTCCTCTTAGATCATACGACGCAATCTTCTCAGCATCTGATATACTTATCTCGTATACTCTGGAGTAGTAATCAATCACGAATTGTCTTAAGTTGAATTCTTTGAAGAGTTCTGGATGTATTTTCGAGGCTGCGTATATAACAAACATTGGCCATTTCGGCCCGGGCATATCCCATGAGTAGTCTAATCCTGGAACTGGATAGATCCTCTTGCTCTTAACAGCATCAATATCTTTCCAAAGAGGATCATTGATTATCTTATCAATAACATCACTTGGAGATGGACTCGATGAGTATGTTACTACAAATATTATTGACGGATTCCAACTAATTATTTGCTCAATATTAACCTCAACCCACTGTCCACCCGGTGTATTCTTAGAAACAGAGTCTCCACCAGCTAACTCAATTAATATATTCTGCAGATAACCTGCCGGCGGCACCTTAACAGATACTGTTGATCCCTTCACGCTGTAGTATAGGAAGAGGGTTTTTGGTTTATCAATGCCTGTCGCATTGATCTTGACGCCTACGTATGTAAGGATCTCTTTCATGAACCTCGCTATCTGCTCAGCTCTGCCTCCCTCACCCATTATCTTTCCGATATTAATTAGGTCTCGGAAGAATCCGTTGGGTGTCTCAGGATCAACATACATAACTCTTAAACCAGCACTCTCGTAAACGTCACCATCTCTCTTAAAAGCTGATTTCATGATTATAAGATCAGGTTTCATAGAGAGAAGCGTCTCAACAGTTGGTGTCCCGCTGAAAACTGCTTTCTTCTCCAAATCGGGCTCAAGCACCTGTAGAATAGGATCATTCATAAACATCTTATCAAAAGCCAAAACTCTCTCAGGAGCAGATTTAAATAGATACAAGAGATCTAGCAGATATCTAGCACCTTTACCACTCACAACAATTTTCTCAGGTAATTTATCAAATACAAGTGTTCTATTCAAAGCATCTTGCACAACTATTTTCTTAGTCTCGGCGTATGTTACTGTGTACGTGCTTATCTGAGGCACAGTAGTTGTAACCAACGAGGTCTCGCGCAATGTAGTGTGTAAAATCGCTGTCACAGTCCCTGTGCCTAATTCAGTCGCGGTTACCGTGACAAAGATCTGTTCCCTAGGTATATTCGTTTCTCTATACACAATATATCCTATCAACGATATAATTATAATAACCAGAGCAACTGATACAATCAAATTACTCTTAACAGCTTTTCTAAGGATGCGTTCACTCAATTACTCACACCAGAAAATTATAAGATAAAAAACTTATTAACATATCTAACAAATTATTGAATCAAGGTAAATTAATTTATTTAATATATTATCGTATGAAACCACATAGCATTTTACAACTGAAAGCTTCGCCTCTTCTAGGGGTGGGGATGATTGAGAAAAGTTTATATGATGTCTCTCTTCTTAGTAATTAATGATGATACCGAGGAGAGCATTATTTAAGACGAGGGGGATCTCTGGCCGCCCCGACTGCCCCGCAAATAACAGATGTAACCCCAAATAGATGCGGGGAACCAATGAACCACCTAAAGAGAACCCTCGCCCTTCAGGTTGGGGAGGAGGTCAGCACAATATTTAATAGTCTCAACCTCATGATATTTAATGGTGATGAGCGACTCGGAGCCGATCAGTGAGGAGCCGTGTGAGGACTGATTAGATATTGGTTGCCTAATATGTGTACACACTATAGTACTATATGTACTAGATGCAGATCCAGACCGGCCTTCTACTACAAAAGAGGTTCCGGAGAGTACTTATGCGCGAGATGTCTTCATCGAATGATTGAGAGAGTGATTAGGAGAGGTATAAGTGATTTCTCTAGTATAGGACGTGGTGAAAAAATTCTTGTTCTAGATACTTTTATCCCGTATCTATGGCTTATACCAACTATACATATCTTGCACAATGTATTGAGGAATTATGGTAATAAGACTATCTTCTTAGCATATCCATGGACTTTATCTGTTTCAAAGGAGGTATTTGGCGGAGGAGATTTGTGGGATGAGGTGATTGAGATCCCTGTGTCTAGAGTTAATGAATTTGTGAATAGATGCGCATCTATCTATACGAGATATGAGGATAATATAACGTGTTTATTGAAGATAAATTTATTAAATGGTTTAGAGAACGCCTTGGAAAGAGATATTAAATACCTAGCTATGCTATGTCCAAGAGATAATTGTTTTCGTATATCTCTGAAGAATATATTTCATCTGAATAATGAGATCGTATCAGAGATTTTTCCTAGGAGAAATTCTCTTGGCGTAGAGATCTTCAATTCATTATACTATGTGTCTGAGGAAGATCTTCTCGCATACTCAGTGGTTTCAGGTATCCACAGAGTTTTTAATAAAGTCATCAATAGATTCATGGATCTCACTGGTTTAGATAAGATCTTATTCTTAGACGGATCTTTATCAAACATATATTCAATGATCAATGAGATTATATATAGTGGGAGTAGAGAAATGATCTATGCATCAACCGATGCTCTAGTGAATATCTATGCGAGATATAATAGATGTATATTATGCAACTCACCTCTTATAGAGTCGGGAAGCGATAGATTATGTAGATTCTGCGGATCACTGCTTCCTCTTTTTAAGAGCCTCCAGAAGATTTCTTGAGATATTGAAGCATCCCTCACCTCTCTCAATAAGATTTCTCTGAATCAACTTTTCCAGCACAGGTCCGGGATCATCTATTTTGTAGAATAGTCTAAGCTCTTTAAAAGCTATTATCTCACCCACTGAAATATTCCTTAGGAAATACTCGAGAACATCTAACTCTGTCTTAGTCAAGTCGCTAGGCAACAGATCCTTGATTAACTCAACTAAGCTCTTTTTCGTGTAGAATAATCCCATAGCTGAGATAGACCCAATATGAAAAATATTGAATTACTCATAAAAAATTTGATTGGTTTCCACGAAATTAGTACTCCAATACTCTCTCCAGAGATGTTAGTATTCTAGGACCTCTCTCCTCCACAACAACGAGATCCTCTAATCTAACACCGAAACCTCCTCTGAAATAGATCCCTGGCTCAATTGTTACAACCATATTCTTCTCTAAAACATCTTTTGAAGTAGATGATAGAGTAGGTCTCTCATGAACATCCACACCCACTCCATGACCTAGTGAATGAATAAAATATTTCCCCAGACCCTTCTTACTCAGAGTATCTCTCACAAGACTATCAATATCGGAGGCTCTCACTCCCACCTCAATTTTCTCAAGAGCTTTGTTAAGAGCCTCCTCCAGAACATCTAAATAATATTTCTCTCTGGGAGAAATCCTACTTTTCAGGATACGCGTCATATCCGAATTGTACTCAGATACTCTCGCACCGACATCGAATAACACAAGATCACCGTACTCAATAGTTTTTGATGAAGGTTTAGCATGTGGATATGCTGAGTTCTCATTTGAGGCAACTATAAGTGGGAAAGCCTCTTGATCCGCGCCTAAAACCCTCATGTAATAAGATAGTTTACCAGCAATAATCTTCTCCGAATACCCAATGACACCCTCATCAATAACTTTCTTAAGAGCTTGTATCGATATATTAGATGCTTTGGCAATAAGATCTATTTCCTCACTACTTTTAATAGATCTTAGATAACTAATATCCTCTCTAATATTTATTAATCTCTCTTGAGCAATATCTTTCACATCTAGTGGAACCTGATCTATTCCACAACTAATATTCTTATCTACACATTCACTTACTTCTCTCTTAATAACTTCTTGGTAGCCTCCCTCTAATACTTTAATATTCTCTGGCAAATCGATCTTGTATCTGAGATAAGCTATTATCTCAATACTCATTTTATTCTCAAATTCTCTCAGAACCTCCTCAGCTCTCCAAAACTCTAGTGCAGGTGTGTAATATCTAACAGATCTATTTAATATATCTATTACTAAAACAGATCCTCCTATTCTGAGACTTGATGCCCAGACCTGATTCGATTCGTTTAATAATATTAATTTCCCTAATCTCCTGTCTTCAGCGAATAAATATGTTTTCATCATATTATTAAGAAAGATCTTCTTGATACTCATCTTGACACCAATAACACTTGAGGAGCTCGTTATTTAATAAAAAAGTGGTTGTGATTAGATAAGTTATGTGGAAGTTTCATAAAGCTGTGATTAACTGATAAAAACATTTAAAACTTTTTCACTCGGATTCTCTTGATTGTGTCTGTCTTAATGAGACCTCGTAGCTCTCTTTAAATGTTCTCATTATAATCATTGTATTTGTTGATTGAACACCATCTATCTTACCTATCTCATCTAGTAGAGATGCTAAATCAACGTGGTTACGAGCAATTGCCATAGCAACTAGTGTTGGTTCACCTGTCACGTCGTAGATGGATACTATCTTATCTTTCTTTTTAAGAATCTCCACAATACTCTCAATCTTCTTCGGATCTGTTTTCACGAAGATTATCGCCTTAACTCTGAAGCCTAATCTATCATAATCTATGACAGCAATCGTCTTTTTGATTAAGCCTGTCTCCTTAAGCTTCTTAACTCTGTTATATGCTGTTGATGCACTGATCCTTAATTGTTTGCCTAGCTCCGTGAATGTAACGTCACTATTTTTTTGTAGAATCTCTAGTATCATGAGATCCTTTTCATCTATTTCCTCATACTCCTCCAAAGATCTTTTCTTCATCTTAGTCATACTCTATAAGATATAGATTTAGTCAACCTAAAAATCTTCTCAGGAAGCTTTGGAAGCAACTAAAAATTTTTTATGCTCTCGGTGCAAGATAATAAATCACTCTACCACCAGCTGATAACCCAAGATCAATTTTAAGCGGGATCCCAGAACCCATGTATATGTCTAGTGTTGAGGCTAATTTAATTAGCTTTGATAGTGGAGCTAGATAAGAGACATCGTAATCTGATGAGACCTCACCCTCAACTGATGCGTCTAGCAACGAGTTGTTCTCTCTTGATAATCTAACGATTCTCTTCTGAGTATCAGCGTCTTTAAGTTCTAGAGCATCTTGTGTTAATCTGAAATTAATGTAATTGGCTACTGCAGATAGATCTGATAGTGCTGTTGCGAAAGGATCTGGTAGAACAGAGGCTTTCGCAGGGAACTCAATATCTATCTTCGGGATCTCCTCACGAGGAATCTGTATGTTTCTGAATGAGAATGATCTATTGGGGATACCCTCAATCACTATAACAACATTCTCCTCATCACTCTTCAGAGATACCTTGTTTGTTCTCTTAACATCTGTCATCGCCATTGAGAGATTCTTCGTGGATATTCCTAGACTAATTTCTTTCTTTATACTGTACTCAAGAAAACTTTCATGAGGTATCTCCACTTCTATTAAAGCGACTTTGGCAGGGTCCATAGCAGTTATCTTTAGACTTCCTTCAGAAGATATATCGATTAATACGTCATCAACTAATGAACTGAGCACATCTACTAGAGCTAGTAGACTTCTGGTGTCTGAGAAAGATAACGAGACTATATATTCACTAGACATTAAATATACACCAGTGAAGAATATTTTTCTAAAAAATATATTTGAGAGCTGCGAGATCACTTAATTTATATTTTTTCTCAGGATAATTATGTGGTGGATTTTATGAGTACTGTGAGAATTACTTGGCATGGACATGCCTGCGTATCTATATCTGGTTATGGAAAGATCCTGGTCATAGATCCTCATGATGGGGCCTCTATAGGTCTTAAGAAACCTGATGTTAAGGCTGATTATGTATTGGTCACGCATGAACACTTTGATCATAATGCTGTGAATATTGTGTCTAGAGGTGATTCTAAGATTTTTAGAATGAGAGAAGGTTTATTTGATGCAGATCCATTCAAAATACTGGGTGTTAAGACTTATCATGATAAGGAGAAGGGTAGGAGAAGAGGGATTAACATCATCTATAAAATCACTACCCCAGGAGGATTATCTATTCTACACGTAGGGGATCTGGGGCATGTGCTAACAGATGATATAATAAGGATCCTCGGTGGAGTAGATATAGCTATTCTTCCTGTGGGAGGCACATTCACAATAGATCATGTCGAAGCACTTGATAATTTCGAGAAGCTTAATGCTAAGATAATGATACCGATACACTACTGGGTTAAGGGTGTGAATCTACCTCTATCAACAATAGATCCATTGCTTAAAGAAGCTGATAAAAGAGGTATTAAGTACATATTGAGTGATAAAAATTACATAGATTTTGAGGATAGTAGAGATAAATTATCTACGGAGAGATTAGTGGTAGTACTAAAATACTCTTCATAATCCTATTTTCCTAGACTATAAAATTTTTAAGCCGATGTTAAAAGATTCGATGGCGTCTCTATGAGTGAAGAAAAAGCAGTAGTTTCAAGAAACATTTCTAATAGTTTAGTAGCTTTAGTACTATGGATCGTTATATACATAATTGTCGCGGCAATAATAAATAGCGTGTTGCCACAGGTCCTAGCACCAGTATTTGATTACAGAGGCTTGGTGTTAGAACCCTACGGAGCTTATATAAATATAGCATTAGCGTTAATATTCGGTTATTTAATTGTTAGATCATTTGCAAATTTCATGTATTGGTCAATGAGACTGAGATACCCACATCCAACAGCGGCTGCTGTTAGAAGTATAATGATGATTGTTGGTATCGGTGCTATATTAGCAGGTATTGCGGGTGGTGTCGCAGGCGGTGCAGCAGGTGTTGCATTAGGCGGTTTCTTAGGTATAGTGATCGGTTTCGCTTCTCAGCAGGTGCTGGGTCAGGCAGTAGCTGGATTATTCCTCTTAATAGCTAGACCATTCAAGATCGGAGACTACGTCACTATTGCTGGTGAGCAGGGCACTGTTGAGGATGTTTCTGCACTCTTCACATATGTGAGAAAAGATGATGGAACACTAGCTCTAGTACCTAGTGGAATGATTGTGGGCTCCAAGATCTATTTGCTTAAGAAGACTCAAGAGAAGAAGTAGCGATCAGTAAAAGGTTTCATAAGAGTATTTATTTAAAAGGTATTACTTTTTTCACTTATCATATAATTCCTATGTTGCTTATGTAATAAAGATTTCTCACGCAACTAATTATTCAGGTGCTTCATCTGGACGTTCTGGACAAGATATTCTCCAGTGCTCTTTCACCGAGGATATTTATTAATAGAGAGGTTCTGAGACCGGATTACATACCAGAGAATCTTCCTCATAGAGAGGAGCAGATCAAAAGTTTCGCATCAATAGTATCAGTGGCTCTTCAAGGTGAGAGACCTAGCAACGTGTTCATATACGGATTAACAGGTACTGGGAAGACTGCTGTGGTTAAATATGTGCTTAAGCGATTAAGTGATAAGGGTCGTGAGTATAATAGACCTGTTACATGGGTATATGTGAATTCAAGAATTGAGAATACTTCGTATAGAGTATTATCAGCTATTGGAGAGAGTCTTGGTCTCAAGCTGCCTTTCACGGGGTTATCAACTGCTGAGGTTTATAGAAGAGTTCGTGAAACACTTGATAGTAGCCAAAAGATATACATATTTGTTTTAGACGAAATTGATTTTTTAGCTAGAAATGAGAGTGATGAGATCCTGTATAAGCTAAGTAGGATTAACGAGGATCTATCTAAATCAAGGGTGAGTATCGTTGGTATAACAAATAATATTAGATTTGTTGAGAACCTCGATGCCAGGGTTAGGAGTAGTCTTGGTGAAGAAGAAATTGTTTTCTCGCCCTACAACGCGTTGCAGTTAGAGGATATATTGAGAGACAGGGCACAGAAAGCGTTTAGGGAGAATGTGCTTTCTGAGGAGGCTATTAAGACATGTGCTGCGTTAGCAGCTAGGGAACATGGTGATGCTAGGAGAGCACTTGATCTATTGAGGATCGCTGGTGAGATCGCTGAGAGAGAAGGTGCTGATAAGGTTCTTGAGGAGCATGTGTATAGAGCATATAATGAGTTGGAGAAAGAGAGAGTTGTTCAATTAGTCTCTACACTACCTTTTCACAGCAGATTGATTCTATACACAATAATGATGGAGGAGGATAATAAGATGCTTACCACAGGAGAACTCTATCTCATATATAGAGATATTGCTGAGAGACTGGGGGTCTCACCAGTTACTCAGAGGAGAGTTAGCGACATATTATCTGAATTAGAGGTTCTGGGTCTAATCTCAGCTAGAATATTTAATAGAGGGAGGTATGGGAAAACAAGAGTTCTTAGAACAGCGGTTTCTAAGCAATTACTTAAAGAGATCTTTAGTAAAGATCCTTTACTAAACGAATTATTTGAAAATGAGTCATTAGATTTTTCCACTCATTAAATCCCTGATCTCTTCATCATTCAAGGCATTACTGAGCTTCTTAACTACTTCATTAGCTACATCATCTCTAATTATCTCTCTAGGCTCGATAGGACCCGGTGAACCAAATCCGTATCTAGGGATTACGTGGACGTGGAAGTGAAATACTACTTGTCCAGCAGAAGATCCTTTATTAGTCATTATTCTGAATCCCGTAGCTCCTAAATACTTCATTGCGGCGACGCCGAAGGCTCTCGCTAATATAAATATTCTCGAGACGAGGTTCGGTGGGGTATCAACTATATCAACAAAATGTTTCTTAGGTGCAATTAGTAGATGTCCATAACTCAAGGGGTATTTATCTAAGAAAATTATCACGTCATCATCCTCATAAACAATATATGCTGGTTCTCTCCTAAGCACTATTTCACAGAATATACATTCACTCATATCAATCACCTATAGATGTATCAGTGGAATAATTCTTAAGTAGTTGATATATGTTTTATTTAATGATGCTTCAGAGTGAGCTTAGCACGATCATCTTTCACGGGCTGCCCACTTCATCATCAATTAAAATATTCTATGTGAGAACTAAAATAATTATTAGAAGAGCTACGTATATTGAGACAAATAATATATCCTCGCTACTGATTATTGTGGTATTAAATTTCATGATTGGCTTAGTTATTGAGAACACGTGATATGTTACTGAGGCTATTAGTAAGGTGGCGACGTGGTGAGTATTCGAGTAGCTATTCACTATTTTCTCGATCAAGTAGATGTATATTGGTAGGAATATGGCTAATGAATAAACTATTGAGAAAGGCTTATCATGTACTTTGCCTCCGTAGTATCTCTTCATAAGTGGGTAGATTACTGCGAGTATCAATGGGTAGGAGAGTATCCATATATCACTAATCAACCTATTTCCTTTAGCAATTATTTATTGAGAAAATATATTTGAGGAACAACATATTTCCCCGGGAGATATTATTGGAGAGAGATTTATTCGAGATAGTGTCTGTGGACGCTCTCCAAGTCCTTGACTCGAGAGGAGATCCTACTATAGAAGTTGTTGTGAACACGAGAGGAGGATCTGGTAGAGCTATTGCTCCAGCAGGTGCCTCGAGAGGTGCTCACGAAGCATATGAGTTGAGAGACGAGGATCCCAAGATATTTAGAGGGAGATCTGTTTATAAAGCAGTTGATATTGTGAGAAGAGTTATTGAACCAGCTCTTAAAGGTTTGGACTCGAGAGAGCAGAGATATATTGATTACATATTGATTAGACTTGATGGGACACCGAATAAATCTGTATTAGGTGGGAACACAACGACCGCGACTAGTCTAGCGGTTCTGAAAGCTGCTGCGGATACTTACAAGATGCCTCTCTTCAGATACATAGGTGGTTTAAGAGCCAGGGTTCTGCCTATACCAATGATGAATATTATTAATGGAGGTGTTCACGCTGGGAATAATTTATCTTTTCAAGAATTCATGATTGTCCCGTTAAGATTTCACAGATTCTCAGATGCTTTGAGAGCTGGTGTCGAGATATATAAGACATTAAAAGATCTTCTTAAGAGTAGATTTGGTGCTCAAGCAGTGAATGTAGGGGATGAAGGCGGTTATGCTCCACCACTCAGCAAGGTTGAGGACGCCTTAAAACTACTTGTTGAAGCTATTGAGAAAACAGGCTACGTCTTTGCTGAGGAGGTCTATGTATCTATTGATGCAGCGGCTTCTCAATTTTATTTGGAGGATAGAGATAAGTACTTGGTTGATGGAAGAGAGATTTCCCCTGACGAGTTACTTGATCTATATATGAGATTAGCTGATGAATATAAATTGTTATCAATAGAAGATCCTTTCTATGAGGAGGATTTCGAGAGATTCTCGAAATTAACTAATTCATTAAGAAGAACAAAAGTTGTCGGTGATGATCATCTCACGACAAATATAGAGAGACTTAAGAAGAGTATTGAGAAAAGATCTGTTAGTAGCGTACTTGTTAAGATAAATCAGATAGGGACATTCAGCGAGACGCAGGACTTCGTTAGATTATCAAAAGAACATGGTCTTCGAGTAATTATTAGTCATAGAAGCGGGGACTCAGAGGATAATTCAATAGCGCATCTCGCAGTGGGTCTTGAAAGTGAATTTATAAAAACAGGTGCACCTGCTAGGTCTGAGAGAACATCGAAGTACAATGAATTACTAAGAATCGAATATTACTTGGGGGATGAGGCTTTATTTGCTGGGGAGTTAATGAAAATATAATTATTTGTTTCTCTAAGGCATTATTACAGCGATAACTATTAGTGATAGTCCTAGAGCCAGCATGACTAGAGCGAATTCATGTGGTCTTAATCTAAATGTTAATTTAAGGAATTTGTAGAATCCATAGATCATGTACCCCACGATTATTATTGATATCAGGATAATACCTGCTAGAGCAAGAGATCCCTTAACTCCTCCCAGAGTTCCTATTAAATTATCTATATATGATCTGATTACTTCAATAGCTTGATTACTAGTGCTCGTAGTAATCACCGTATTCAAAGGCTCTTATTAATAAACTTAAAAATAATTAGTGTATATGATCACTTGGATGATGAAGGTTAAAAGCGATGATAGATGATTAGAACAGCCCTCTGACTATCAAGAAGAGATCATCACCACATGGTGTTTTTAAGCATTTTTAAAATAAGCATATCCTCCGAGGCGAACTAGATGGTTGCTTTAGAAGAAATCGAAAAATTCATGGGTGCTAAGGTCACGGATCCTTATGGAAGAGTACTAGGTGTTTTATCATCAGCATACTCCGATGTTGATGGTAATGTATCTGGTATAGAGATTGTCAACGAAGATTACTCTATCAAGTATATTAGCTCAGACAGAATCGTTGTTTCACATGATGGAATAATTATTCTCCCGGAGTGGAAAGTTGAGGTCACGAAAGCAGCTACTCAACTGGATAGGGCTAGGAAGAGAGCTAGAGCTATAGAGGATCTGTATATTAATAAGGAGATTAGTTCACAAGCTTATGAGGAAATGAAGAAACAAATAGATGCAACGTTATCTAGATTGCGAGAAAAAGCTAAGCAAGTAAGATCTCTTCTGAGGAAGAGATTAGGTGAGATAGATGACGAGTTGCTCCACGTGGATAAAGCAACTAATCATCTCAAGCTCCTATACTCCTCAGGCGAGATCAGTGAACAGAGATTCAAGGCATCAATTGATGTTTTGAGGAGTGCTAGGAATAGATTAATTGATGAGAAGAAGGATCTTGAGAGACATATAGAACTACTCGAGAAATTAGAGGTTGAGATAACTGCTCCTATAAAAACACCGCAGATCACACCACAGACACAGCAACAGACACAACCAGCCCCCCAGATCCCACAGACACAGCAGCAGGGACCAA
>CAZFDB010000004.1:11984-15002 GCA_964517475.1 uncultured Desulfurococcaceae archaeon
ATCAACGTGATTATTACGACGTAGCTTAACTCGAAATAATTTGTTCAGGGGAGTGTGCTAAAATGGTGTTTAACTATGAGGGTGAGATGAAGAGAGGTAGTGAGATAGGTATACTAGGGGTATTTGGAAGTATCGCGAGGTTTTTCAAGAGAGGATCATCAACTATTAAGAGGACACTTGAGAATGTTATAGCTGAGATTGAGGCATCTCTTCTATCTATCGATGAGGTAATGACTAAGTTAAAGAAGAGATACGATGATCTATATACATTAGCTCTTAAGGCAGTTGCTGATAAGAATATTGCTAGAGCAACAATATATGTTAATGAACTTATTGAGATAAGAAATATTTATAAGAGACTTACAATATCATTCAACTTCCTTGAGCAACTAAAAATCAGGTTGCAGACCCTGAATGAATTAGATAAATTAATGCCAACACTACTATCAGCTAAGAACTCTATAGAGTACCTCAAACCTCAAATAGCACCGATCGTGCCCGGCGTAGCATTATCGCTGGATAGAATATCTTCTGAGATTAACATGATCCTCACCTCAGCCTCAATGCCAACACCTATTGAAGGAGTTGACCAGATCAGATTAGTTAATAAAGAGGCTGAGGAGTTGCTAAAGAAATTAGTTATAGAAGCTGAGAAAACAGTTGATTCTAAGCTACCCAGATTAATTCCAGAGCTATCGAAACTCGTAAATAAACCACTTATTGAGCAAGACATTACTCTACCATCGGACACCATGGCTATTCTGGTTCAGAAAACACAGGATTCCTCGATCGAGTCAAGCGAGTCTTTAACTAAGAACATGAATGTTGCTGGTAGAAGTAGTGTTCAGTCGATCAAGAAACCAGTTAGGATCGAGGAGGTTGAGGAGAGATTAATAGACTATATAATTTCTAGAGGAGGTTTTCTCGATATAAATGATTTCTGTAGAACATATGGCTACTCAAGAGAGGAGGTTAAGGTAGCTTTAGACAATCTCGTGGCTAAGGGAAGAATTAATATAGTTAATAGATCTCGTTGATCATAAAGAAGCGGTGTTTATAAGTGACTGGTTTCTCAACGATTGCTTTGGAGAGGTTAGCTAGGGAGTATGCTGATAAAGCTGTAATGATGGAGAGAAGAGGGAATTATGAGGAGGCTGCTAAGAACTATAGGAAGGCTGCTGAGATCCTCAAAAAAATTCTTTCTATGCACAGAGATATTCCTATGCGAGAAACATATATAGAGTATATCAGAGAATACGAGAAGAGAGCTGAGTTTATAGAAAAGAATCTTCAAGCCATATCCTCCGCAGATACAAGAGGTGTTTCGAAGGAAGACGCCTCTGATAATGATTTTGATGATATTGTTAAGCCTCCACCTAAGATAACCTTTGACGATATAGTGGATCTGGAGGAGGCTAAGAGAATTATTAGGAGATCTATTATATTCCCAGTTAAGAGACCGGATCTCTTCCCAAATGATCTTGGATGGACTAAAGGGCTCTTACTATTCGGTCCACCAGGGAATGGTAAAACAATGCTTGCGGGAGCAGTTGCTAGAGAGATTGGGGCCGCTTTTATTGAGGTTGATGCCAAGGACATAATGTCTAAATGGCTTGGTGATGCTGAGAAGAATGTTAGTAAGATTTTTGCTAAGGCTAGAAGTATATGGAATAAGAAGGGTGTTCCCGTAGTCGTGTTTATTGATGAAGTAGATTCTTTGATGGGTATCCACACCGCGGAGGTGGGTGGTGAGGTTAGGGCTAGGAATCAGTTTCTTAAGGAGATGGATGGTATACATACCAAGGGATCTAATGAATTAATATTTGTTATTGGAGCAACTAATAAGCCTTGGCTTCTAGACATAGCTTTTCTAAGAAGATTTCAGAAAAGGATCTATATACCTAATCCAAATCTTGAGGTTAGGAAAGCATTGTTAAAGCACTACACTAAGCATATTAAATTAACTGATGACGTAGATCTAGACGAGATCGCGAGAGCTACGGAGGGGTTCTCAGCAAGTGATATCAAGGAATTAGTTAGAGATGTCTATGAAACTTCTCTCGAAGATATTTTTGAGGGGAGAATAAATGAGCCTAGACCCGTGTCCATGAGAGATTTTCTACAGGCTTTGTCTAAGAGAAAACCTAGTGTATCTCCTGACACTATCAAGATCTATGAGGAGTGGAATAGTAGATTCGGTGCCAAATAAATCTTCCTAGTCTCTTCTGATTAACTTGTAATGAATCTCTATAATATCCCCATCCTCAACCACGTGTTGTCCACCGACTCTTGATCCCGGGTATTTAACAGAGGATCCCCAGATCCTCGCGAATTGAAATCCTCTGTAGATATCTTCATGCAACATCTTCGCTATCTCCAGAACAGTGGTTCCTCTCTTAATAACAAGTGGTTTCTTAGACACCTCTCCATTTGGTGGTTTAGTATATACTCTAACTAGATCCAGTATCTTAATCAATGAAGACCCTAGATCCTCCTCAAAACCACCAGCTACACTAGATACGCATATAACCGGGGTTTCCTCAGGAACATTATTTCTAAGTTCTGTGCAGGCAATATCTGTCTTAGCAAGATCTCTCTTATTGCCTACGACTATAGTTGGTTTATAGATATATAGCCCAATTATCTGATCCTCTATATCATCCAATGTTAATTCTCCATAGATCCTTATCTCCGCTCTATAGATCCTGTATCCCTCAGCAATTTTCTTAACCTCATCTAATGTTCCACCAATAACTCTTCCGTAGGACACTATTCTCAAACCATTTATGTCGGGAACCTTAATTATCTCTACTCTACCTCTAGGCTTAGTGATCTTGATACCCTCATTATCTAATTGCCTCACCACCTCTCTAAATTGTGAAACAGGGTCGTTGGACAGATCAATTAGAATAATGATGGCATCAGCATTACGAGCTAATCCAATAGATCTTCGATTAATCCTAGAATCAGGATCTGGGGTCAGTGACGGAGCCTCTATTAATTGGAAGTATATATCTT
>CAZFDB010000005.1:0-9354 GCA_964517475.1 uncultured Desulfurococcaceae archaeon
CTCTAGAAGAGGTGGTGAGGTGTCAAGGACTAGGGAGCAACCAGTTAATATAGATAAACCATCCGTGGTAACGATCAGGTTCAGAGTTGTGAAGAGAAGCGAGATCTCACCTATATACGCCGAGATCTCGGGAGACGTGATTGCTCAGATATATCTTAATAACATATTTATTGGAAAATACTATGACAAGGGTTCACAAAAAAGATTCTATTTACCAGAGCCATACCTATCTAATGACACCAATGAACTGAGGCTAATCACTATACCAACCACTATGAGTAGCAAGCTAAACATATCATTTGGAGCATATTACACTGCTAGGAGAGTAGAGATTAAGCTCTAGACATGCTGACCTCCTCCCCGCCCCGAGGGGCGAGGCTCTCTGTTGTAAAGAATAATGTAAAGAATAAATTTTTCATAGCAGTTATTTCATAGATTACGTATTTTAATAATATTTTACAAGTAATAGTTATTGAGTATTCATGTTAAGTATCTACATGATCATTTTTTCAGCAGGTTTCTTACAAGGCTTAAGCGTAGTTGTTCTAGGTTTTCTAATATATCTTCTTAACATAATCAATATATCGAGGATATCGAGAAAAAGAGTTATTGTCTCGGGATCCTTATTCATCTCATCATTATTCTTATCAATTTTTATTATCTCGATCTCTATAATCAATGTATTGAGTCTCGTTGCATCATATATAAGGGTTCTGGTATATGTATTTGGTTTATTATTAGTAGTATTCGGATCACTAGGATTTTTATCAGAGATCTACTCAAGCAAATCACTAAGATACATTAGGATAAATCCTCTTAATATAGTCTTGAGAAGATTAGGTGGTAGAGGAATATATTTCTCATCGGTGGCAATAGGTTTCTTAGGAGGATTAGCCTCTTTATCATGCCCATGTAGTCTTCCTCTACTCCCAGCAATATACTCCTATATAATCTCTTCTGAGATGCACTCATCTATATATGTAGCTCTTTTATTCAGTTTCTCCGCTACACTACCCTCTTTACTAATATTATCACTCTTGATCTATAGAAAAATCTTCGATCTAGTATACGACTACGCGAGAATATACATGGATGTTATTAAAGCTGTGATACTTCTAAGCTTAGCGGTTCTGGGAATTATTATGATAATTGTGTTCTAAAGTAGTTAAAATAGATAACTAAAAACTATTCTTCATATACTCTACTTATACCACCTTCATTAACTACTCTGATCAGATGATCCGCTTTCTCAATAATTTCCTCATCATGTGTCACCACGATGACCTGATCCATTCCACCAGCTATTCTCTTTATTATATCAAAGATCATTCTTCTCATATCAGTATCAAGGTTTTGGGTGGGCTCATCGAGTATCATGAATCTAGGTATCCTACCTGTTAAAATCTTCGCTAATGCTAGTCTCATAGCTATTGATAACATTGTTTTCTCACCACCACTAAGATTCTCAACAGGTCTCTTCTGATCCTCTCCATAGATAACACTGATCTCGAAATTCTCCTCGATACTCACTCTGAATCCTCTACCGATCTCACGCAAGATCCTATTAACCTCTTTCTCTAATGCCTCTCTAAGTTTTGAGGTTAGTAGCCTCATAATTACACCGTCTTTCTTGAATAAATCATTTAATTTCTCAAGGATCTTGATTATCTTATCAAGTTTATCTCTCTCAATCTCAACATCACGTAGTTTCTCTAACTCAGCTTTTTTAATACCAAGATCTCTTTCCCTGGATCTAATCTCACCCTCCAATGAACTAACTCTCTTATTTAATTCATCATATCTCTTTCTCAAATCAATGATCTCATTCATCAAATCATCTCTTATTCTCTTCAATAAATCCATTACTACACCAAGATCTTCACCAACATATTTATCGAGACCCTCGTTCAATAGAAACTCACGAAGATCCTTCTCAGCGACCTCTACCTTACCCTTAGTCTCCTCTAATCTCTTACTCAAATCCTCAATCTCTCTCTCCAAACCTCTTAATCTCTCCTGATAAATTGGGTATTCCTCAAAGATCTTCTTGATGATCCCTAAACAAATATCATATGAATCGATTCTTTCACCAGATATATTCGATAGAGTATCTGAGCATAATCTCAAGAAATCATCAACAGAGGCTCTCCTCTTCAGCAACTCATTATTCCTCTCATTCAATAAATTCTGGATCATATCTACATATCTAATATTTTCATTAAATTTATTGAATATATCTCTTAATCTCTTTAGTAAATCAGATCTGCTATTAATCTCCTCAGATAATCTCTTAATAGAATCTTCATGTTCTTTTAATAAATGATCTAGTTTATCTCTGGTGAGAGGAGATCCGCAAATCGGGCATCGATCTGTTTCTCTGAAACTCTTAATAAAACTCTCATATATCTGTAATTGTGCTCTCGTTATCATGATGCTATCATTAATCTCCTTAATCAATTGATTCAATGTATCTTGAGCCTCACTATACTTATTATTCTCAATAAGATTTCTCAGAGTATTTCTTCTGACTTCATCGAGATAAGGATAAATCTCGTTAAGTATGTTATTTATACTTGATCTAAGATTTGATAATTCTTTATTTCTCTTATCTATCTCACTCTCTAATTCTCTGATCCTATTGATATTAGCGGTCATCCCTTCTCTCAGCTCCTTAAGTCTCTCAATATCAAGATCTTTGTATCGAGAAAACTTCTCTTTTATCTCCTTATACTCTCTTCTTCTCTTCACCAACTCTTCTAAGAGATATCTATGTAGACGCAGTACATCGAGGTTTTCTAGTAGCCTATATATCTTCTCTCTCTTACCCTCTTTATCCACAAGTATTTTTTGGAGCTCATCTAACTGGGGTCTTAGTTTAGCCAATTCCTCTTTCTTCACTCTAATCTCTTCTTCTATTATCCTTAGCTCATTCTCAATTTGTTTTTTCCTACCTATCTCTAGAGTCAGTTTATTATACTCATCTCCTAATTTTTCTTTAATCCCTTTAACCCTCTCTCTAGCGCTCTCAAGCTTATCTAGTCCTAATAGTTTAAGCAGTCTCTCTCTTCTCTCCGAAGGTTTCTCTAACAGGATCTCGTTTATATAGTCTTGTCTAGCAATAACTGTTGATGTAAGTATCCTAGGCTCCGAAATCCCCAGAATCTTATAGATCTCTCTCGGAACACTGCTTTTCACAGCTATTAGTCTCTGAACAGGTGATAATTGCTTCAGCGTATCCTCGGACTCGCCTCTTAAAGAGAGTGTTCTCTGAAGCTCGTATCTATGTCCTCCAACGCTGAATACTACTCTTATATCACCTCTACCAGCACCTGCTCTTACCATATCTGCTTTGCTCGTTCTCTTAATCTCCTCTGATCCCGCACCATATACAAGTAATGCGTATACTAGACTGTCTATGATTGTGCTTTTACCAGCACCGTTAGGACCTATGATCACGTTTAATCCTTTCTTGAATCTTATTTTACTCTCTCTGTGAGACAATATATCTTTTATATGGATCTCTTCAATAAACACTTGATTCACCTCAGCCCCGAGATTTTCTCATAAAACCTTGTTAATAGATCCCTGTTCTCTCGTAGTGTCTTGACCAGTTCATTGTCACTGATTTTCTCATCAATAAATTTGTTTAGGAGATCAGCCACCACCTGATCCTTGAATAACTCATTCAGAACCTTCTCGATCGATACCACTTCATATTCCTTTGGCAGCTCCTTAATATCATAGAGAATCATTCTCTCATCCTCAGAATAGAGAATACTATCGATCTTCAGCACTTTTTTGCTATCAATTAAATCATTAAGTTTCTTAGCTAAAGCTTCATGTTCTACTGATGAAGGCTTCTTCTTGAGAGATATTACTAATATAGGTTGTTTCTTGAAGCCGCCCCAATTAATAATCTGAAGTTTATTATTCACAAGATCATGGTAGTCATTAGCCTCCACATATATCCAAGGTCTCGTGCTCTCTAACTTGATCGGTTTATAAACAACATCGCCTGGTCCTATATCTACTAAATAAACATATCTCTCAATGAATCTGTGCTCTGTATCAAATGCCTCTCCTCTATCCAGAGCCTCAGTTGATCCTGGGTAAATAGCTATTGAGTTCCCTACTCTGCCCTCCCACCTAATATGAAGATCTCCTAGAGCGATGTAGTGAAAAAGATCCTTGTTAACAGTCTCTCTAAGAAATCTAACACCTCTCTCCCTACACATCTCAACACTCCAATTAAGATAGAGTTGCAAGGGCTCGCAAACTAATGTGTGGATTAAAGCTACCCTAGAAATATTCTTATTATCACTAACACTGATCTTCTCATCAAAGAATTTATCAGCGATATCTCTCGAGTATCCATAAATCTCAATTTCGTAGCCCTGCGAATCCACCAATGATTCTTTCCCCACTTCTTTTAATGAGAGTATCTTCAACAGATCCATTCTCTCAAATACTTGTAGTGGAGAGAATTTTATAGTTGTAGGTATCTCATGGTTTCCTGCAACAACATAGAATCTTATTCCATAATCTCTTAGCTTCTTCAGAGCCTCGTAGGTTCTCACATATGTTTGCGGTGGAGGATCACTTCTATCAAACATGTCGCCGGCGTGGAGTATGGCGTCAACTTTTTCTCTGATAGCTATCTCAATTATCTCGTTGAATGTGTCGTAAAAATCTTTTTCTCTCTCGGGAAGATTCCATCTCCTATTGCCTAGATGAGTATCCGAGACATGTAGAAATCTCATTGTAGACACCTAAAACAAGAATTCATCTGGTCTAAGACTCTTCTTCTCGCTCTTCTCTAATCCCATCCTCCACTCACTAATAAAATCAGGTGATGCTCCAAGTTTCTTACCTCTATGCTTATCGATCGCGACCAGTGCTGGGAACCTGCCTATCCACTCACCCATTACGATACCCCAGCCTGTTGGTAGACTTGGTAGGGTCATTGCTAGGCTCTCCTCAAGATTATCAGCTATTGACATAACACTCTTAATATCTTCTTGCTGAACTAATTTCAAGAATAAGAAGTTCTGGATCTGGGATGATATATCGGGATCCAAGGTTCTCGGTCTCTGACTAGCAATTATTAGCACTCCACCGAATTTTCTTCCTTCTCTAGCGAATCTCCTAAGACTCTCCTTAGCAACACTACTAGTGTATGCTGATATGAATAGTGGCGCCTCCTCGACGACGAGAACTGTGGGTGGGATCTGGCGTCCTCTAAATCTATTCTTAAGGTTCTCTAATAGATTATCAGCTAGTATTCTAAGTAGCCAAGCCTTCTGATCATCTGTTAAGGTTGATACATCATAAACAATTATTTTACCTGGAGATATTCTAGACACAGGATCTACGGCATCTAGATTCAGTATAGGATAAGACCAAACAAAATCTGTGAATCTCTCCTCAATACCCTCGATATATGTTCTCTCTCTACTCGAGGCGCTGGCCAGAAGATCATTTATTTTTGAGGCGATTAGTAATATGAGTTTCTTTGTGTAATCTAGCTTAATTAACTGATCCTCTTGATCTACTCCTAGATAATCATCTGATAAATCAAGTATCTTATTCTTCTGAGTCTTTAGAAGTGATTTGAATTTCTCCTCAATAATATTCTTAGGATCAACTTTCTTCTCCACAGCCTCTCTCCTCAACTCCTTTATCAAGTTCTTCATCAATCTCCTGAATATTCTTCTCTGTCTCGTTGCTTGGGGATCTCTGATCACCATGTGGATAAATGCTTCAAGACTCATGTTGAGAGGATCTATCTCAGCTTTTACGACCTCGATCTTATCAACTCTACCATCCTCAGGCTCAAGATTAGTATACTCGCCATGAACATCGAATATTATCACCGGGGCACCTAACGATGATAATCTATCTACTATGACAGCCACAGCATTACTCTTACCAGAACCTGTTGCTCCTGTTATTAGGAGATGCTTATGTAATTTATTAACTTCAACAGCTATATCAATACTCTCCAGCCTGGCTAATGAGCCTATTCTAATTAATCCATTAAGATGATCTGGTTTCTTATAGACTTTCTCAAGTGGGTTTGGCTGTATACTTGAGACCGAGTATATCGGTGTTGTTGGTGGGATTGGGTAGAGTGGTGTGGTTGGTTCCCTATCCGATACATCGGCTATAGCGTATATACTCATAGGCGAGTACTTAGGTGTTCTTATTCTAGGAGGCTCCGACTCTTCTCTTAGGAGAGCGTATGTACTTTCGGGAACAGCTGGTTGGTAACCAGCGTTTGTCACAACACCTATTACTTTCCTATTTGTTGATGACCCAGTTAATCTATCTCTAACTTCAAACTCCGCGTAGACGTAGCTACCAATTGGCACAGGTGTCTCAGCCATTGCCTCGGCTAGTATTGGTGAATATGATTGTTTTACATAACCTATTGCTCTAACCTGACTCATGTCTCAAGCACCTCTCTACCACTCTCTATATAGATCCCTGATAAATACAATAGTTTAATAAAATCATTGTATCTAAGTCTTGAGAAGTGATGAGCTTCTCTAAGAGGCTCTGGGTAGCCTCCAGGACTCCAATATCTAATTCTTCTATAGATCTCTTTCACAATACCAAGATCTTTTCTCCCCACAACGCTTATCTGGAACATACCGCCACCTCTCTCGAAAACAGCGTAGAAAATAGTTATAGTCATTGGAGGATCCGGGTTTTCATAGATTACAGGTTCTGTGAAGCCCGGGGCCCTAACCCCTTCTCTGAAGATATTCTTCTTGGTTAAGTAGAGATCTAGTATAAAAACGTCTGGGACAAGGATCTTGAGCTTCTCTTCATTGACTCTTATATAAGGTGTTAATTTCTGTGATAAATATGTTCTTGTCTGTGTCTTGGAGATGAAGACAAGATCATCTCTACTCGATAGATCCTTGATAATCTCTATTCTACTCTCCCAACTCTTTCTAAGCTCCTCAATTAATGGGAAGCCTCTTCTAATCTCCCTCTCCTTAAATCTGTATGGTATAAAGCCTCTCGCCGAGCCATCCATCATTACTAGAGGCTCCTCACCAACGATTTCTTTAACACATTCATAGGATCTGAGCCCTAAATCAATCTCAAGATCCTTTGCCCTATGAGAGAGGATCTTCTTAAGCTCTCTAACAGGTGGGGGCACAGGCCCCGTCAACTCCTCGGTTTCGTAGGCTGGGACTGCTATGAAGTGAGCATCACTATCACTATCACTCACCAAGCATCTCTTTAAACCAGTGTGATCTCCGTAGGGAACCGCCACTCCTCTTATTAGGTAGAGATACACGTATTTATAGATCCTTGAGGTATATGATGAGTCAACACCAACAACAAAACTTTTCTCGTAACTATCTTCACTATACCAATTAATACCCTCCTCAAATTCAACACTACCGAGTCTCTGTATATTCTCAAGCACTTTCTCCCTGATCCTCTCAACTGAGTAGATGATTTCTGGTGAAGCCATGGTCTCTAAAACAATAATATTTATCAAAGGTTTTAGCAATTTCTACCCAAAGATTCGGTGATGTCTAGGCTTAGAAACAAGAAATCATAATCTAAGGTAATACCAAATGATTCAAGGACTCGCCACTATTATGATTAATCCTACTGATCTCCTCCCGCCCTAAAGAGTGGGGTTCTTATCTGTAAGATTTATTTTTAGCTAGTTATTGTTATGATTAGTCCAAGTATAATTGTTATTATGGCTATGCCAAAGATCATCTTAATCCTGTGCTTCTTAGCAAGATCTATTAAGAATCTGATTGAGAGGAAACCTACTAATGCTGATACTAGGAATACTACCAACGCGTCGGTGCCGAGGATGTCTTGAGTAAATATTTTTCTATCAAATAAATATACTGTGAATGTAGCTCCTGCATTAGCTATTACTGAGGCTAGGAAACTTAGTTTCATTGCATCACTTAATTCATAGCCTAGGTAGAGTAGTGTCGTCACCGTTGCCCCGGACCTGCTCACCCCTGGTAGTGCTGCGAGTCCTTGGGCTAATCCGAATAATACTGAGTCTCTTAGATTAATATCATTGATACTTTTCAGGTTCCTACCCCAGGTTCTCTTGGCTATAAATGCTTGTAATAGTAGTAATACGCCTATCACCAATGTTGGTATCCCAGGATTCATTGTCTCCTCCAAAGCTTTTCTCGATAATATGTATATTGGCACACCTATTATCCCCGTAAAAATCGTTGATATAATCAGGAACATAAGTATCTTTCTATTCCACAGTGCCGAGACAAGAGTTCTCCAGAAATATGTTGCTGCGGAGACAATTATTCCTCCCTGAAGACCTAGTCCAATACTGTAGGATTCAGATAATGAGTAGCCTATGACATATGCTGATATTAGCATGAGAATTGTTTTGCTAGAGACAGGGATCCACTCAACAACTCCCTGAACCACGCCAAGTAGAATATGCCAAGGATCCATCTAAGACTCCTTCTCAACCATACTTAAGCAATTAATAATATACTTAAAAACATATTCAAAAACCGCCTCAGCATCCCCAGGTTCTCTAAGCTCTATTTTAAAACCAATATCATAGCTCTTGAAACCCTCAACAAAAACAAGATCTGGTTTCAAGACATCTATGATACTTAGAATATCTATTCTTCTTGAGAAGATCCCGTAGTCTTTATCAGATATAATCACTGCCGCATCAGCATCCGCGTCTAAGAAACGATATGTGTCTTTCTCAACTAAATCAATTTGTTTGTGATGAGTATGCTTAATAATAAGAACAAAAAGATCTTTTCTCAACTCACGTAACTTCCTAACTAATCTTGTTATAAGTAGAGTCTTACCACTATCCCTGGGACCGATAATCTGTATCGTGCACGGTGTCTCTTCACGGATCTTCCTCAGAAGAATCTCGAGATCCATTTAAACACCCAAGTAATTATTACCCAAATACCTAAATCAATCTCATACAAAACTTAATTAAAGTTGCGAAAAAGCGGATCGCTATTTTACGCGAAATATTGCTCAGTGGTAGAGTTTCAAGAAATCATATTTCTTCAATAAGATGTTTTAATTCCTCGAAGTAGTATTCATTAGGTCTCCTCTCTTTCTTAGCCTCCTCGAGTTTTCTCAGCTCCACTCTTCTTATCTTGCCACTAATTGTTTTGGGTAGCTCCTCAACGAATTCAATTATTCTAGGTATCTTGTATCTTGGTAATGACCTTAGTGAGTGTCTAAATAACTCAATCGCTAGCTCTTGACTAGGTTTACAACCTGGTTTAAGGGTTACGAAGGCTTTTATAACTCTGTATCTTATTGGGTCAGGACTACCAACAACTGCCGCCTCCGCCA
>CAZFDB010000005.1:9364-14853 GCA_964517475.1 uncultured Desulfurococcaceae archaeon
CACCGCGGGATGCTCCACCAAGACACTCTCGATCTCGAATGGCCCAACTCTATAATCAGAGGTTTTTATAACGTCATCAGCTCTCCCAACAAACCACCAGTAGCCTTGTTCATCGAAATATGCCTTGTCCCCTGTTAGGTAGTACCCTTCTATGAATACTTCTCTCATCTTCTCTGGGGATCCTATGTATTCCTTCATTAATCCTATGGGTCTCCAGATCTTTAGTCTAACAGCTATGTGTCCCTCAATACCTGGTTTATCTATCTCTCTGAATTCCTCGTCTAGTAAAACCATGTCGTACATAAATGATGGTTTTCCAAAAGATCCTGGTTTAATTCCACCATTCTTAAACCATGGTGGGTTGCCGATCATTGCAGTAGTCTCTGTTTGTCCGTAGAAGTCTCTGATCTCTTTCCCAGTCTCCTCCTTGAACCACTCATAGATCTCTGGGTTCAGAGGCTCACCCGCCGAGACTATATCTCTCAATTCTTCGAACCTATAGTTTCTGAGATTAGTTGATGCTCTAACAAGTCTCCACGCAGTAGGTGGCATACATAGTGTATTTATACCTAATTCATCTACCGCCTGCATATACTTATCCGCCGGGAACCTACCGCTGTAGTAGATAGCAACTACAGTGGCTCCCACAGAGAATGGTGGGAAGAACGTGCTCTACGCAAATTTAGCCCATCCAGGAGCACTGAGATTATTATGTTTCTCACCTGGTTTAACATTAATGAACATCGCTGTTGATAAATGACCTATTGGGTAAGAAGTTGCTGTGTGAGCAACTATTTTCGGGAGACCTGTGGTTCCTGAGGTGAAGAATGCTAATATAACGTCATCACTAGATGTTCTTTCCGCCTCAGCATGATCCCTCTCTCTATTGATTGCGTCGAAACTCTCCCAACCACTACGATCTGCGCCAACAATGATCTTTGTCTTTGGCTTAGTCCCTGATCTCTCCAGAGCCTCATCAATAATCTTTGAAGATGTTTCATCAGCTATTACAGCATCCGGTGGGAATGCCTTAAACCTGTACTCCAGGTCTCTTGAGGTTAGATTCATTGCTGTAGGCACTTGTATGAAACCTCCTTTGACTACGGCATATGTTGAGAAGAATATCTCCGGGATCAATGGCAACATTACATATACTCTAGATCCTTTCAATAAATCATTTCCGCGTAGGAAATTAACCAGTTTATTGGATCTCTTAACAAACTCCTCGTAGGAATACTTTTTCTCAACCCAATTATCAAGATCCACCCAATGAATCGCTGCACTAGATCCTCTCTCTATGACATGGATCTTCTCAACCACGTCTCTAGCCCAGTTAAAATCCTCTACATATATAATATCATTGATCTTCTTGAAGAAATCTCTATACCTCTCCTCCTTAACTTTGTCATCTGGCAACTTTAGAATTTCTATAAACTCCTTATACAATAAATCAATGCCTTGAATAATAATCACCATTAACAACAATATTTATAGAAAAAATAAAAATTTTATAACGATGTAAATTCGTTACTAATAATTTAGTTACTAAGTATATCTAGATGCTATGTCTTGTAAAAATATTTATAGGATCTTGAATTTCTAATTTGTTTATAGAGGATCTACTTCTGAGTATCCGGGTTCTCATCACTAGACCCGCTCAGTGTTGGTGGACAAACCTCTATTATCCCCATATAGAGGCCGTCTATGTATCTAAATTTGCATCCTAATCCACTCGCTAATTTGATCACTGGTGCGTTCTCAGGTGATGTGTAGAAGAATATTCTACTAATTCTCTTTCTCATTGCTTCTTGATGTAGTAGTCTAAGTAATGTTTTTCCGATACCCCTCTTCCTATAACTGGGGTGAACTACAACAGCTACTTCACCTGATATATACAGTACTCCTTCTCCAACAACTTTATTGTTGTGCTCAGCTATGTAGACTATGCATTTCGGATCTCTTAAGTAGCTCTTGATCTCCTCCAGAGATACTTTCTTCACATGCAGAAATCTATCGTATATATCCTCGGGTGATAATGATTTATATAATTCATATATCTTCTCAGCGTCCTCCTCAACAGCTCTTCTGTAAATCATCTCTGACTCATTGTTCTTCATAAGTGAGATTGTCCTCTATCAAATTTTTTTGTGTTAATACTATTAATTTTCTGAGATATAGAAGAGGTGGTGTATTCATGGATCTGGTTGCTGTATATGTTCCTAAGGAGCTTTGGCCTAGGAGAGGTGTTTGGAGTGGGAAGATTATTGATATCAAAGTTGGTGTTGGTGATAAGGTTTCTGTAGGGGATCCTCTCGTGGAGATAGAGATTGAGAAAGCTGTGATTGTTCTCGAGTCTGAGTATAATGGTGTTGTTAAAGAGATCTATGTTAAGAAAGGAGATATTGTTGGTCCAGGACATAAGTTGTTGTTAATAGAGGTATTGAAGTGATTCTATGGAGAAGATCAGGATTAGAGTTAGGATTGGTGGGGATTACCTATCTATTGCCTCACTAGTAAATAAGTTAGGGATATACACTGTGTGTGAAGAGGCTCTATGCCCCAATATTAATGAGTGCTGGGGTTCTAAAACAGCTACTTTCATGATCTTAGGCAAGATATGTAGTAGGGGATGCAGATTCTGCTATGTTGAGAAAGGTGCTCCGCCACCACCTGATCCTTATGAGCCTCGCAGGGTACTCGAAGCTGTTGAGAAACTAGGTCTTGACTACATCACTATTACCTCAGTCACCAGAGATGATCTCCCTGATGAGGGAGCCGAACAATTCTATTGGACTATCAAGTTGATCAAGGATAAGTATCCCGAGAAACTTGTTGAGGTTCTCATACCAGATTTCAGTGGCAGGGTTGAGCTTATCTCAAGAGTTGTTGAGGCGGGTCCGGATGTTATTGCACATAACATAGAGACTGTTAAGAGACTAACTCCGCTGGTCAGGGATCGGAGGGCTGGTTATGATCAGAGTCTCAGGGTTCTGGATATTATTAAGAGAATTAATCCACGTATAATAACTAAATCATCTATTCTCCTAGGCATGGGCGAGGAATTTGATGAGATAATTGATGCTATGAGGGATCTTAGGAGAGTAGGTGTTGATATACTTGTTCTATCACAGTATCTCAGACCCAGCCCTAAGCAGATACCTGTTCATAAATACTATTCCTTAGAGGAATTCAGAGAGTTGGAGAAGATTGGTTATGAATTAGGTTTCTCATATGTCCTGGCACACCCACTTGCAAGAACTAGTTATAGGGCTAAGGAGGCTTATTTCGAAGCTATCAGGAGAAGAGGTTCTTGATCATGCTTCGAGTAATTATTGATGATGCTAGGGATCCTAGAATGAATATGGCTATTGATGAAGCAATTGCTAGGAGAAGAGTTTTCAAGAGCTATGATACATTGAGAGTATATATGTGGTTGCCTAGTGGAGTAACTATTGGTAGGAAACAGATTCTTCACGAGGCAATAAATCTAGAGGAGATTAGTAGAAGAGGATATGTATTCGTTAGAAGACCTACTGGTGGAGCAGCTCTTCTACACCCAGCTTATAAGGAGATTACTTACAGCGTGGTTTTATCAAAGGATCATCCCTTATATACACTTGATGTATCTTCATCAGCCTCTGAGATAGCTTGGGGTGTTGCCAAGGCTATTAATAGATTAGGTATCTATGCAGGCGTCAGAGGATCTGGTGGATCTATTGATGCCTCCTTCTGCTACCTGAACCCAGGGTCTAGTGATGTTATGATTAATGGGAGGAAGATCTCGGGCAGTGCTCAGAGGAGGAGTTGGGGATCTCTTCTTCAGCACGGCACTATTCTCCTGGACTATGATCCGGATGATTTCTTATCAGTTATTAGAATTGATGAGAATGAGAGGATCACTGCTAAAGAGAAGATTGCTGGTTTAAAGGATTTTATTGATAGATTCGATCTTGGGGATCTAATTACTTACTTAATCGATTCTATGAGTGGGGTTCTTAGGCACAGAGAGTATTTTATTGGCGGTTTAGATATCGATGAGTTTAAACTCTCCCTTGAGTTATTCGAGAAAAAGTACTCTAGTGATAAATGGAATTTCTATGGAGAAGATCCTTTTGCTGATTAGGTGTCGTATTAATTGGATGTGGTAATAGAATCATTTGATGATCCTCTGAAAAATATCGCTTTTGAGGAGGCTTTGTTTGAGTTATCTAGAGAGGTTTATAGAGAGTCTGTTGCTAGGATATGGATTAATCCTAGGTCTGTTATCATTGGCTATTCTCTGGATTGGTGTGAGGAGGTTTATTGTGAGGAGGCTATTAAGACAAGAACGCCTATTATCAAAAGATTCACTGGTGGCGGAGCGGTGTACCATGATCTTGGGAATATAAATGTTTCTGTAGCGATGTTCTCAGGTAGAACATTCATGGATCTGGAAAAGATCTTTTCAGAGGCAACTGCGTTAATCATTGATGTTTTGAAGGAGCTTGGTTTAGAGGCGTATGTTGAGAATTTGAATGATGTTGTTGTCAAAGGCTACAAGGTTTCTGGGTCTTCTGCGGCGATTAGGAGATCTGGCTATTTTTATCATTCTACTCTTCTTGTCTCTGCTGATATGGTTCTTCTCAGGAGATTAATTAAGCCTAGAATTGATCGTGTTTTGAGAGGAGAGGTTTCTTTCGCTAAGTATAATCCTGGTAATTTGAGTATGTTTGTTGACGCATCTGTTAATGATGTTATTGAAACTATTCTCAGGGTCATGGAGAAGAGATTTGGTTATGTGAGTAAGAGAAGGTTTAGTGAAGAAGAGATTGTTTTTGGTGAGAAGCTTTATAGAGAGAAGTATTTGGGTAAATATGTTTTTAATGGTTGATTAGGTTTCTAGGGTTTTATTCTAACCTCATCTATTTTAATGAAGGGTATTGTCATTAAACCTCTTAATAATGCTGATATCATAAAACCTATTCTTAATCCATCCACCCCATAGTTTCTCAATAACCAATCCATTAATAATCCGCCTGTTAATGATCCTATTGCGGCTGTTATTCCCTGAGTAAAGTTTAGAAATGCTAGATGACTTGCTTGAAGTCTCTTCACCGAAGTTTCATAGACATATAATGTTATCACCACATTCCCTATTGCTCCGAATGGTCCAGCCAAGATGTTTGAGACATATATAAGTTCTTTATTGGGTGATAATGCGTAGAATAATGGTGGTGTTATAAAGCCTGCTCTGCTAATAATTATTAGTTTCTTGAGACTTACTCTATCTATTATTCTCATAAGTAGGTACTGCGAGATCATTGTTGATAATGTGCCTAGTATATTAAGTATAGCTAGTTCAGAAACAGTCATTTCGTATAGATATCTCTGAGCCATTGGGAAGTAGGGCCATGCTACTGACATAACCAATATATATGCCGAGAATGTTATGTCGAATTTCATGAAGCTCTTGTTTCTAAGGATCATGTTTATGCTTCCGAAGAAGCTCT
>CAZFDB010000006.1:0-14565 GCA_964517475.1 uncultured Desulfurococcaceae archaeon
TCGAAGTACTTGATCTATTGATTGTTTCTTTTATATATTCTTATTATCCAAAAATTTATAAGGGGAATTGCGGTGGAGGAACTCACGCCTAAGTTGGAGTATAAGATTGAGAATATTGTTGCTACAGTTATACTAAATCAAACCCTTGATCTCGCTCTACTTGAGCAGACAATCCCTGATATTGAGTATAACCCGGAGCAATTCCCAGGACTAATACTTAGATTAAGTAATCCGAAGATCACTGCATTAATATTCAAATCTGGTAAAATGGTTATTACAGGCGCTAAGAGAACACAAGAGCTTATAAGAGCTGTTAAGAGAATACTTAAGAACTTCATAAAAGGAGGAATAACAATAATTGATAAACCGAAGATACAGATACAGAACATTGTTGCCTCAGCAAGTCTCGGTGCCGAGGTGATACTTGAGAAAGTCGCGTATATGTTGAAGAACTCTATGTATGAACCGGAGCAATTCCCGGGACTAATATTCAGGATGAGTGAGCCTAGAGTAGTGCTACTAATATTCTCATCAGGCAAGATGGTTATCACAGGTGCTAAGAGTGAGGAGGAGGTTGCTGAGGTCGTTAAGAAAGTCTATGATTTATTAAAAGCATATGAGTGTTTAAAGCCTCCAGCAAGAATAGAGGATCTGTCTAAGCAACTATAAAAATCTTTTAATATTTCATCAATGTTATAAGGAATGGTTCTAGATGTAGCTTAGGGTATCTATAATGAGAATAGCTATTATAGGTGCTGGACCTGCAGGATTATCCTTAGCAAGATTATTAGTGGATAATGGTTTTGATAAAGATGTTGTGGTTTATGAGGCTCAAAAAGATCTTGCTATAAAACCATGTGGTTGGGGTATCCCCGACATATCTCTAGATAAAGAGGTATCCGATATCATGAAAATAGCTCTTAACCATGTTATCTGGGAGTATAGTGGGTACAGAGTATATATTGATGGAGAATTACTTTTCGAGAATAGAAGTAAGAGAGTTCTTGGAAGTATAATTGATAAGAGAGGTTTCTTGAAATCTCTTTCAGAAGGAATTGATCTTAGGTTAGGCACAGTAGCCAAATATCTTAGTGGCGGGAGGATCATTGTTAAAGGCTCAGATATAGTCTCATACGATGTGGTGGTTAATGCCGGAGGCTTCTCATCTCAGAAGATCTCTATTGAGAAGATCCCTGCGATACAATACCATATAGAAGGAAGTTTCAGTGAGCCTGAGATCCCGGAGCTTTACTTCAATTCACAATTAGTTGGCTACGCATGGTTCTTCCCAGAGAGTGGTAGAAGGGCTAGGATAGGTATTGGTGGTTATGCCTCAATAAATGATCTAGAGAATTTATTGAGAAGTATTATTTTATCAAAAGATGAGTTCAGGAAAGCAAGTATCATGAGGCGAGAAGGAGCTATGGTTACCGTAGGCGGGATCATCGATGAATTAATCTATGACAAAGATCCTTATCACATCGGAGAAGCTTTAGGAGCAGTCATGCCTGCGACGGGTGAGGGTATTAGACCTAGTATATACACTGCATTAGCTCTCTACAGAAGTATTAGATATGGTGATGATTTCAGTGATGAGTTAAAGAATTCTCATCTTTATAAAGCAATTAAGCTTCAAAGAAAGATCCTTGATCTAGAGATAATGATTAGTCCAAATGATAGAAAAAGATTTCTTATGAAGACGCCGGAGGAGCTGCTCATAAAGATCTCGTTAGGATATATATCACGAACTGATCTACTGAGATTAAGTATTAGATCAGAAACACTTAAACTTCTGCTGAATCTGATCTGAGATTATCCCTTGTTCTAAAAGGCGAAGCTTTTAGTTGTAAGAGTTAAGAAAAGAGTTTTACCAAGTTACGTAACTTACTCTAATATTTCTACTCACAAGATCTAGTTGAAGAAAATCTTCAAACGATAATGTGAATTCTCCAGCCCCAGCATTCTCATCAACTTGCTCAGGTGTCTTAGCTCCTGGTATAGGTACTACTGTTGGGCTAAACTGTATCAGCCATCTAAGAGCTATCTGCGTAGGTGTTTTATTATACTTCTTGCTTATTTCTCTCAAGAGATTAATTAGAGGCTCTAACTTGGCGAAGTTCTCTAGGTGGAAGATCGGGTCTCCGGATCTCACATCTTGGAAACTTGGTGGGTTCTTAGGATCGTATTTACCACTCAAAGCTCCCTTAGCTATTGGGCTCCAAGCCAATACTGTTAATCCCTCTCTCTCTCAGCATATGGTATAAGTTCTTTCTCCGCATATCTCTCCACTAGATTATACCTGATCTGTATACTAACTATATCAGTTATCGAGAGACATTGCCTAGCTGACTCAACTAACTCAACTGGGAAATCGCTGAGCCCTATATATCTTATTTTTCCTAGAGCAACTAATCTCTCGAGAGCTCTCATATACTCACATGTTGGGAAGTTATGCCATGCCGGTGGCCAGTGAACCTGCATTAGATCGATTACATCAACACCTAATCTTCTAAGTGATCTCTCAGTTCCTTTAAAAACGTCATATTCATTCATGAAGTCTCCCGGGAGTTTAGTGGCTATGAATACGTTGTCTTTAATACCTAATTCCTTGACTGCCTTGCCCACAAACTCCTCACTCTTGCCTCTTCCATAGACAGCTGCGGTGTCTATGAAATTAATGCCTTTCTCAACTGATCTCTTAATAATGTTCTTAGCTAATTCATAATCAAGCACTCCCCAAGCCTCACTAAATTGCCATGAACCTAAACCAACAACAGATATCTTTATACCTGTCCAACCAAGTTCTCTATACTCCATAGTATGCACCTCAGTGGATTTGTGAAACAGCTTAATAAGTTTTTATGAGGATTGAGAATTATGACTTAAAATACTCGTGCGATTGTTTTATCTTCTTAATTCCTTTGACAACTCTTCTTTAAGACCTATTCTGCCTTTGGCGAATATTCTTAGATCCATTTCTTGTAGATTAGAAGCGATCACAGGTTTAAATCTCATTTTCGAGAGTATGTCTTTCTCAATATCAATACCTGGAGCAACCTCTACTAACATAACACCCTGTGGTGTTAATTTAAATACTGCTCTCTCAGTAATATAGGTTATGTCATGCCTGAACTTAAGAGCGTATCTACCGCTGAAGAATATTTTGTGTACTTTCTCAACGAATTTTATTATATCATCATCTTTCTCAATAACTAATCTCTTACTATCGGGGTCGTAGTATATTTTTCTATTCCCTGCTGTGAAGCTTCCTGCAAATATTGTTTTTGGAGATCCTCCCGCGATAACTGGGAATCCACCGGGTCCGTATAATCTACCTGGTAGCATAGATGGATTAACATTACCTTCTTTATCCACCTCTAAGAAACCTAGTGAAGCAGCATCTATGATACCACCCTCGAAATTAGAGAACATATCAGGCATTGTTGTTAACGCGAAGGGTGATATTGCTGCGCCGAAGTCTTGTCCGCCTAAGGCAACTCCTCCCCAGACACCGGATTCAACTACTGTTATTATATAATCTGATATCTCCTCATACGAGGCTAACCACGACACTAGTGCTGGTATACCTATGCCTAAGTTAACTAATATAGGTCTCTTCTTATCAATGACTTCTCTAACTAATTCAATTAATGTTCTTCTAGCGACGATATGCTCGTATTCGGCGTATTTCTCTAGTTCAGATCCTCCTAATTCTCTATGATCCAGGGGTGGTATAACTCTGTAGGATAGCCTCGGATCATATTCATAAGATCCTGATTGCCAATGATACTCTGCAGGGGCAATAACCACGTGATCAACTAATGGAGCCGGGATATCAACTTCTCTAGGCGGAATAGTTCCTCTCTTAGTAACCCATCTGACTTGAGCAACAACACTTCCTTTTCTGGGAAGCGCCTTTGCTGCTTGAGCAATATTTAGAACAGTTCCTTTTATAGCCTCATCAATAAGTGATACATTACCCATCTCATCAGCAACAGATCCTCTGATAAGAGCTATCTCAGGCTTAGGTGCTTGGTAAAATAAGTACTCCTCACCCTCAATTGATATGAGAGATACTCTACAAGTCTTTCTCTCTCTAGCAATATCATTCATAACACCCATATCCTCTCTCGGATCAAGGAATGTTCCGAGACCAATCTTGGTTATCAGACCAGGTCTGCCGGAGGCCACTTCCCTAAACCAGTAAACAGTGATCCCGATAGGCCATGAATAAACTTCAATAATATTCTCAGAAGCTAGTTTCTGAAGCCATGGAGAGAAGCCTAGGTACGGGGCCAAGACACCTCTTATAAAACCATAGTCTTTATCCTTATAAATTATCTCAGCAATCTTATCAAATGCTCTTCCAGGAACAGCTGGTAAAGTCTCGAATATCATGAAGAGATTTCTTGGATGACCAGTTTTTCGATACTGCTTATACAACTCATATAGGAGGTACTCCGGAGTAGTTAATAAATTGAAACCTGAGACAGCTACCACGGCACCGTCTCTTATACAACATAGAGCCTCCTCAGGATCACTTATCTTCTTGAAAAAAGACATAATTCTCCCAATATAATTAGGTAATAGACAAATAAAAATATCAGCTCTCAAAATTTAAAATACTTTTGATCCACTATAAATAATTTATAGATCAGATTAACATGTATAAGCATTAGATCTTCTTTAATAATTCAAGTAGAAGCATCCATATATTATCTCCAGCATAATGAATATTTTTTATAGCCTTACCCCTTCTCTGAGAACTGATCTCGGATGAGCTCATAAGAGATCTGCCTACGGCGATGAATAAGGATTTATCAGGTTCTCTAACCCCCACTATTTCACCGACGTCGAATTCAGAGATCTCTATAATGCCTGGGGCCATGACATCGGCTCCATTAAGTATTCTCGGAACAGCTCCTTTATCTACTTTAACAAAAGGGATCTTCATAATATTTTTGTTTAATGAATGTATCGTTGGTATAAACTCATTATTTATTCTTAGAACCAGCGGTGTCTTCTGATCCTCTGAAGCAATATATATCTGAACACTCATATTCTTGAAGTGATCTGATGCATCAATAAATATGATCTTGTCATAATCTCTCTGAAGATCAAATTTTCTCCTTAATTCCTCTAGTAGATTCCTCAGATCTTTTTTAGATAAATAATACATCTTCAACCTAGGATCATCACTCGATTCTGTATCTAAGTATACCTACTACTCCTCCGAAGACCTTCCTAATCCACATACCCTCTGGAACATTATCGTTTATCAAGATTACGGACGCGCCTTTCTTATCAGCTAATTCTATTAACTCATCTAATTTATCCAGATCTTCTAAAACAATTATTTTCTCAACCGCGCCCATCTCAAGAGCATTAATAATCTCGTTTACACCATATATAGCTAATCCATCATCTTTGGCTAAGTGATACTTGAATTCCTCAACAGCTTTCACACCCTCTATGTACCTATGACCTTTCAATAGATCCGAGGCCTTCTCAATTAACTCCCTGACCCCAGCCTCTCCTTGATAAGACACATCTATCGGCTCCCCAATAATCAATGATCTTAATCTATAGTCCAGGTACTCACCTTTCAGAAAATCTAGTTTAGCGTATCCCGGGCCTCCGATAAGTAATCCTTTCAACTTCTTATCCTCGAGGTAGGACAGGAATTCTTTATTGGCTCTCTCACCAACTTTCTTATAGAACTCCTCAACCATTTGCTCAATAATTCTATCAAATCTTCTCTGACTCTGACCACCTTTGCTATGTTTCCCAGGTATATAATCCTCTAACTCATCTAGAATAACGATCCCGCTTGGTTTAAGAAGAGCTAGTGTTGCTGCGTCTCTCTCAATAATTATGATCCCGTAAACCTCCGACTCCTCAACCATTGGCTCCAGAAACTCTGTGTGGAACCACTTATCTGTTCTGTAGAAGAATATTGGTACTGGATCCGGTGGTTCAAATAATAAATGTATCTGATCCCCGGTATCCGGGTTCACACCCGCGAATATAACTAATCCATTCTCAGGTATCTTAGGGATCCTAACCAGATCATCAATAGCCATTTGAAGAGCTGTTTGCACAGAGTCTCGGGTTCTCTTAAGCTTGATGTTACCCGCTATAGAATACTCTCTTCGAAGAAGATCCAGGACATCCGAGGTAGGTCTACCAGGTGGTATGTAGAGACTTAGTAGAATTGTTGCTTGGGCTCGCCATTGCTTAGTTATCTCTATAATCTTCTTAAGCTGTCTCCTATCTACTCTATATTCACTAAATAGATTTCACCAAACAATATTCTTTGGCAAAAGAGAATTTATGTTTAAACACCCGGGATCCTCTATTCCAATAATCTAATCACGTGACTAGGATCAATATATGCGTAGCCCTCATTAATCAATGTCTCTATAAGGATCTTCTCTTTCGCGCCTAGCTCATTTAATTTATCAGCCTCCATAGGAAGCATAGAGACAACATTATCATAAAATTCTTTACTAACAACGAATCTCCCTATTATTAAAGCAACTCCTGACTCAATATACTTATCTAAACCACCTAGTCCCTCAGAGGCGTATTTTCTAGCCTCACTTAAACTAAGGATCTTCTCGCTACTAAGCTTCGATATGAACGGATCGCTCGGGATTCTCCTATGACTTAATTCATAGAGGCTTTGTAGATTCCTTATCAATACTCTTAATTCACTATATTGTTTCTCGAGTTTCGTGATAGTCTCACCGAAATCTTGTAGAGTTCTCTCAATCTCAGATACTCTATCAATGATCTCATTCACATCATTTCTCAAATTAGTAAGATCTTTTAATAAATTCTCTTGAGCTTCCTTTGAGATCCTCTCTTCACTATACTCAGACACGATTCTTCGATCCTGCGAACTCTTCGCTATATAACCCCTACTAGTTCTGGCAACATAACCTCTCTCACGTAATCTATATAACGAGGATCTCACAGCAACAATACTGAAACCAAGAGAATCAGCAATCTCCCTAGGCTTAGAATTCGGGTGCTTCCTCAGATACTCAAGAATAGTCTTATCAATAGGATTTAAACTCATTACTCCCCAAATAATAATTACAGGATAAAATTAAAAGGATCACGATCTTTTTCTCGGGTAGATGCAGTCTTTAGGAGCCTTCTTAAAAACCTCTAGATACTTCCTAAGAACCTTAGGTATCTCAACAACACCCTCCCTATCCTGCTTATTCTCAAGAATCGCAGTTATAGTCCTAGTACTAGCAATAGCTGTTGAATTCAATGTATGCACATAACCTTTTACACGCCCTCTCTTCCTAACAAATCTTATTTTTAATCTATAACTCTGCCAATCAAGATCATTGCTTGAGCTAACCATCTCTCTAAATTTTGCTTGAGCAGGCATCCATATCTCAAGATCATATTTACGAGCAGCTGGTGAACCAAGGTCTCCCGAGGCTATATCAACTACTCTATATGGAAGCTCTAATCCCTGGAATAATTCCTCAGCATTCCTAGTAATCTCCTCATGAAGCTCCCAGCTCTGCTCAGGCAACGAGAATATGAATTGCTCAACTTTATGGAATTGATGAACTCTGAAGATCCCCTTAAGATCTCTGTTCCCAGCACCAGCTTCTCTCCTAAAACATGGGCTTATACCAACATATTTCAGAGGGAGTTTATCTTCATCAATCTCCTCACCTTTATGAAGAGCTGCTATCGAGTGCTCCGCAGTGCCTATAAGAACAAGATCCTCGTTCTCAATCTTGTAGATCGCGTCTCTAAGTGTTGAGTAATCAGTCACAGCCTTCATAACCTCTTCTCTAAGCATATATGGTGGTAGAACTAATGTGTATCCTTTCTCAGTTAATACATCAATAGCGTACCATAGAAGAGCCATATCTAACCAGACAAGATCATCGAATAAGTAATAGAACCTGGACCCAGCAACCTCAGAAGCTTTCTCGGTATTCCCCAGACCCAAAACATACTCAAGCATATCAGCGTGTCCAACAGGTCTCCAATCAATAATCTCGTAATTCATCTCAATACCTTTTAACCTAGTCTCGCTCAGAAACACATCTAGATCCTCTCTATATACTCGTGCAACACCCCATGCTCTAATTGGTTTATTAGCGCTCTCATCTCCTACGGGAACATCATCATGAACTATATTAGGTAGCTGTAGAAGTATCTCCTCTCTCCTATTCTCTAATTCCTTCAATACCTTCTCCTTCTCAGAGATAATTGTTAGCAACTCCTTAGCTTTATTAATAAGACTGCTCCTCTCAACAGGATCCTTTGTTCTAGCCACTGCCTCACTAATCTCATTATGTTTATGTCTCAACTCCTCAACTTCTCTAAGAACTCTGCGCCACTCAAGATCTATTTGATAAGCTTGATCAACAAGTGATTCATCTATGAATCTCTTTCTCATATGACTCTTTAACTCATCAGGATTCTTCCTCAATAAATCAAGAATGATCCAGCTCAAGAACAGCACCCAAGGAAAATAATTGCTTTAAATCATTGTGAAGCTGATGATTCTTCTCTTGTCTCACCCATTCTTCTTCTCCACTGCTCCACTATATCGTATCCATACATCTCAATAAACATTCTACGACCCTTCTCAGTCATTCTCAGAGGTGTCCAAGGAGGATCGAATACAACATCAATATTAATCTCCTTAGCCTCCGGAACCTCCTTAACCAATGTCTCATAGACTTGATATGGTAACGAGGTTGCTACGGGGCAACCAATCGCTGTTAATGTCATAGTTATATTAACTATTCCCTCATCTGATATATCTATCCCATAGATCAGTCCTAGGTTCCATATATCTATCGGTATCTCAGGATCAAATATTTTTTCGAGGACACTAACTATTTTCTGTCTCAGAACCTCCTTACTCTTCTCATCCACTTACAGAGACCTCTACTAAGAAAATTAGGCTCTGAAAACTTAAATCTATAATAATTCTTGATTCGAAGATATATTTAAGTCTGTATATGGTTCCTAAACTAATTATTTTATCAAAAGAATCTTAGAGTTTCTGATATAATGAATTTAGATAATATCCGTCATGGACGTATTTATTTTGGGGGTTGATTAACTTCGCATCTCCACAATCTATAGATCTAGGTCTACTCAGGAAATTAGTTAAAGAGTTTGCCGAGACATACGTGGCCGGCATAGCTTCAAGAATCGATAGAGAGAACCTCTACCCAAGGGAGATCATTAGTGAAATGGGTAGACATGGTTTACTAGCACCAAATATCCCGAGTGAGTACGGTGGAGGAGGATTAGATCTTAGGAGCACATGTGTTGTTTTAGAGGAACTGGCTAAATACAGTGGGTCAATATCTCTGATCGCTGAAGTTCAAGGAACTCTAGTATCTCATGTACTGTATAGCTATGGAAACAAAATTATTCGTGAGGAGATCCTACCCAAAATAGCATCTGGTGAAGCAATAGGATCCTTCGCATTATCCGAGCCTTGCTGCGGAAGTGATGCAGCCTCTATAGAGACCTACGCTGAGAGAAGAGGTGGTGAGTGGATTTTGAGAGGAGTTAAGACTTGGATAACACAAGGTCTCTACGCAGACTACTACATAGTCTTCGCAAGAACAGGGGCTAGAGAGGAGAGACATAGAAATATAGCATCTTTCCTAGTGAGGAGATCTGAGTGTATTAAGACAAGCCCTATTGAGGTAATGGGTTTCAGAGGAACCGGTACTGCTGAGGTGGTTCTGGATAATTGTGTTGTTAGTGATGATTATGTTATTGCTGAGAGTGGCAGAGGTTTCAAAATTGCTATGGAGACTCTTAATATTGGTAGAATAGCTATTAGCTCAATAGGTGTGGGCTTAGCCGAGAAAGCGTTATTAGAGGCTTACGACTATGTCAGTTCTAGGAAAGCATTTGATAAGAGAGTTATTGATTTTCAATACATCCAATTCCTAATAGCTGATCTATACACTCTCCTAGAGACAAGTAGAGTTCTTGTTTATAGGGCTGCGGAGGAGTATGATAAGGATCCTAGTAAGAGCACAATACCGCTACTAGCTGCATTGACAAAGAACTTCGTGACACAATCAACTGTTTATATAGTTGGTGAAGCTCTTAGACTACTAGGAGGCTTCGGATATAGTAAAGAGAGTGCTACGGAGAGGATCTATAGAGATATTAAGTTGCTGGAGATCGGTGAAGGAACTAACGAGATCCAGAAACTCACCATATCTAGACATATTCTTAGGAGTGGTTTAAGTAGATTATTTGATTAGAATTAATTTTTAGTTGTGGAGGTTTCACTTGTTTTAAGCGAGAATATTTCTGAGATTAGTTGAATAAATCTACTATACTCTTTATAGAAGAGGTGTAGGAGTACTATGAATAAAGCATCGAATAATGAAGCTACTTGAGCCATATAGAAGCTATACTCAGAATGATTCCCCGCAATCCACACTAGAACATAGCCGAACCATGTCCCGTAAGATAAAATCATTAAATAAATCAAGCTAATATATTCCTTAATCAAATCTCTGTATTTCGCAAAGAATATTATTGAGGCTATTGTGAGAATTATGACTCCTAGGTATATAAGGATGTTACCTCTTATTGGAGTATCTGGATTAACGGTTACGTAGAAAGGATTTATACCTAGAAACCATTCCCATGGAGCTGATATCGGTGGTCCTTCACCTGGTCTAGTCTTTGTGGATAAGTGCCATGATAATGCTCCAATGATACTTCTACTCCACCACTCATACGCACCAAATAATCTTATAATAGGTATGTTCAAGAATAGGAATACCAGTAATGGTATGATTACGTAGTAGAAAATAGTTTTTTTGAGACTTCTACGATTAATAATTGATATGAATATACTTGGTAGAGCTGTGAAGAAACCACTCATCTTAGAAGCGCCTCCCAACCCAATGAATACTCCAGCAAACAAATCATCTCCTAAACACACAAATATTATTGAGAGAACTGTGAAGAAAGATACGTAGGACTCAAGCATAGCTAGACCATCCATATACACATTAACAGGGTCTAGGAGAATAGCTAATGAACCCAGTATCCCAAAAACAGGTTCCTTAGTTAATCTATAGATAAATACACCAATAACAAAGGTTTTTAGAGAACCTAGTATTATTGATGGTAGACGCCAGTAGAATGGGTTGTCTCCAAAAATAAGCATTGAGTACATTATGAAATACTTAGCTAGTGGAGGATGTTCTAGATTGTAGTAAATATCTATGTCACCAGCATCTCCATAGATGAATCCTGGTCTCACATACTTGATCATTGGTATCTTGCTGAGACTCTCTAAATCACTGATATTGTTAGTCTCGATATAAATAGCCTTGATCTTAGATAGTGTCTCAAGAATTTTTACATCGGGGTATGATGTATTGATCAATGAGATTATTTCTTGAGTATCTGCCTCAGGTCTCAGAAAAATAGTTGCTGTATAAGGTTTCGATAATCTTGGTTCAAGACCTATGAGATAGAGAAGATTTCTTGCAGAGTCAACATACCATATCTCATCAGATATATATCCATTGTAATAAGGCGTGTAATAGTAATATAGAAAAGCTATTAACCCATATACAACAGATATGATCGCGATTAATAGAAGAGTTCTTCCATATGTAAGTTTCATAAGTGTCTCACAATTAATTCTGTGAATACAATATAAATAGTTAAGTACATCAAATATCTTCCGCGTCAATATTGTTGCGTAGATGAGTAATCATTGACGAATTACTAATGATAAATCATTAATAAGAAAATGATAATTCTCTAGAGATCAAATTCTAGAGATCATGGATTCATAGGATCTGGGTATTATCTTGATTATAAGCAGGATACCCGAGACTCTATTTAAGTGGTAGTCTAGTTCTATTAATCTTTCTCGAGGACCATGTATAACTTCTCAATTTCTTTGATCTGCCGAAGCCGCAGGCTGCGCAATACCCCTTTGATACATTAAATGCTACTCTACCACATCTACGACATTTTATATGTGTGACTTTCTTGGATCTTTTACCCATCGAAGGAGTTCCTTTAGTGATCTAGGGACACCTCCTCAGCTTACAGGTGATATGAGAACGACATTCTCTCCTCTTATAACCACTGTCCCAAGTTTTCTTGAGGTGCCATCATCCTTGACCTCCTCAGCATCATCAAGCACTATATTTAGATGTATATCAAAACTTCTCAATTTACCTCTCAGATTCCTATCACCTCTTAATTTTATTAACACTACCTTACCAATCGACTCACCTAATACCTTTGCAGCTATCTCACTCACTTCAGCCACCAAATCACTAATGTTTTCTATATACTATATTTGTGAGAAATATAAAAGCTTCTTGCCTCTAGATACACCGCACCCACATATTAAGTTACAAAGCTCCTGAGAAAATCTCTCATAGATAGAATTCTTCGGAAGAAGAACTGACCTCCTCCCCGCCTTGAAGGGCGAGGCTATCAGTTGTAAGTGTTTGGATCTAGATATTTTTCCTCTAATGTGTATCTGCCACAATCTCTCTTGATTCTTTGGATTGTTGCTTAAGGATCTTTTTAAGCTCCGATATAATTTTCTGTTTCTCGTAATCAATTAGGTCTTTATGATGCTTCTTTATATGATCCTCTGCAAAAACATTGTATAACTTCTTACCGCATACCCTGCATAGCTCAGGTCTCTGGCTCCTATCAATATACACTTCTGTTTTCTCAATAATTAGAGGAACAGTGAGTTTTATTAATAAATTAGCCATGGATCTATTGCCTGCTTTATCATATATTCTCTGAGCAAATCCTCTGAATTGATACTTAGATAAACCGTAGTTACTCGCTATAGTTGATGGTGATGCGAGACCATCAACATATTCGAGTAAGGCTCTTAGAAACTCGGGTCTCCCAGCCATTTTCTTCAGAACAAGATATTCCAGCACCTCAGATATATTATTGCTCACCATGGTTTTCTATAGATAGAGGTACATTTTAAAATAGTCTAAAAATCTCATGACACATAGATCATGTTATAGATAATAGGGAAACTAATTAATCAGTATTAAAGTATTAATACCTAATTAATACTTATCAGTATTACAACTGAAAGCCTCGCCCCTTTAGGGCAGAGAGGAGGTCGGTATTAGCAGAACTTGTCTATGTATGATCACTATTAAAATCTACATTTACTTCGAATAACCTTCTCAATTAACTCACTAATATCTCTCAACCTAGCATCTAGGGTAACAGGTGAGTTGTTCTCGAGAATACTTAGAAGTCTAATAAAGATCTTGATAGCATCTCTAATAAAATCACTTCTACTACTATACCCGTACTTATCGATGTATTTATTAATTTCTTCGTAGAGATCATTGCTAATTTTAAGAGTAACTATCTTAACCTCGTTTCTCCTCCTAAATCTATCGCTCATCACATTCTCCACAGAAACCTCCTCGTATAGTGATCGACGATCAGCGCTATCCCTATTTGTGGTAATGCTTAAAATCACCTTCTATTACTTGATTGAGAAAATATATAAATACTCTAATCAAATTCATGTGTAGTCTACATAGATTTAGTCTCTGAAATAAGATATTTGATTAGAAGATCTTTATTAATCAAATAATGATTTTCATATAAAAGATATTTATATGCTTCCAAACATATTCCGCGGCTACCAAGTACTCTATGGATATAGTCTCTCTGGGTCTCTTGGAAGCAGTCTAGCTTCTCTAATATTATCTAGTTTTAGTAGTTGCATAACAACTCTCTCAAGACCTATACCAGCGCCTCCATGAGGTGGCGCACCATACTTGAAGAACTCTAGATAGAACCAGAAGTTATCGGGGTTCAAACCCTTCTCCTTGAGTTGTGATACTAGTACATGGTATCTATGCTCTCTCTGACTACCAGTAGCTACTTCTAATCCTCTGAATAATAGATCGAAGCCGTAAGTGAATCTAGGATCATCTTCTCTTCTCATTGTATAGAAAGGTCTTGTTTTCCAGGGATAATCTATTATAAACACTAGATCCGAGTCATATTTCTCTAGAGAATATATCCACGCAAGTCTCTCCCCCTCAGAATCAATTTCTTCCCCCTCAGGAATCACCTTACCATAGTCTCGTAAGATCTTGTATAGATCCCTCATAGATATCCTGGGAAACCTCCTAAGGATCCTTGGAGGCTCCACCTTTAACTCTCTCTCGATCCTCTTCCCCAAGCTACTATCTATGATACTTTCAATAACATGTCTGAAGGCGCCTTCGGCAACATCCATTACATCATGATAATCATTTATGAAACCAACTTCATAATCAATTGAGTGATACTCGGTTAAGTGCCTAACTGTATGATGCTTCTCAGCACGGAACACAGGTCCTATCTCAAAAACTTTTTCGAAACCAGCAATAACACTCATCTGCTTATAGAACTGTGGTGATTGTGCTAGAAATGCTTGTTTATCAAAATAAACTACTGGGAATACCTCAGCACCACCTTCTGTTGCGCCACCAACGATTTTTGGTGTGAATATCTCTA
>CAZFDB010000007.1:0-14379 GCA_964517475.1 uncultured Desulfurococcaceae archaeon
ATGTTGCGTGGGGAGAATTAGATTATCTTCTTCTTGACTCCCCACCAGGAACCGGTGATGACGCATTAAATATTTTCCAGATAGCACCTGTTGAGGCCGCATTGTTTGTCACAATACCCTCTGAAGTAAGTGCTCATGCAGTGGCTAAATCAATAAGATTCGTAGAATTAATTAAGAAGGAATTCAATAAGAATATAAAGATTCTGGGTGTTATAGAGAATATGAGCTTCTTTATATGTGAGAACGGAAAGATCTATAACATATTTGGTCGAGGAGGAGGCGAGAGATTAGCGAGAGCTTTAGGAGTAGAGTTGTTGGGTAGGATCCCGCTGGACCCCAGAATTTCTGAGGCTCTTGATAAAGGAGAGATTTATCTTGCTAAATATCCGGATTCGCCTGTTTCTCAAGAATTTCTGAAGATAACTGATAAAATAATAAATATTCTTGAGCAAGAGTAATTATTGGATGAGCTAGGTTTTAAGACCTGATTAAATGATGAGAAACCCACGCGGCGACACAGATCTTATTTTTCGGAGAGTTCTTTGAAATAAATCTTCTCTATATAATAATCAACTAACTCTGGGAATCTGGTGGCGAAGAATAGAGGTATTCTGTATATTCGTGAAACTACTATGTCTCCATTAAATCTCTTATTTTTAATCTTCTTAATTATCTCCACAGCCACTTGCTTAGGATCTACTATTAGGAACTTATTTGGTTTTCTCAATATCTCTTTGTTAGACACTCTAATAGTATTTGAGTGAAAAGGTGTGTCTACGTAACCTGGATAAACACCAATTACTCTAACACCATATCTCTTAAGTTCTATTCTCAGAGCTCGAGTGAATAATGATAACGCCGCTTTAGTAGACGAATAAATCTCCAACATGGGTATAGGGGTGTATGCAGCTACACTCACTATATTAACTACGCAACCCCTTCTCTCAATTAGGTTCGGAAGCAACTTTTTTGTTAGAAGTATAGGAGATAAATAATTGAGATTCACTATATACATTATATCCTCATCTCTCAGACTATGTAGATAACCATATATACCTGCCCCAGCATTATTGATTAATAGATCTATATCCTTAGAGATGTTCAGAAGCTTGTCTACCAAGTTATTTATATCGTTTACTCGGGCAAGATCAAAATCTATGTAATTTGCATAAACATCATATTTATTTATTAGTATCTCTGATAACTCTCTTAATTTATCTTTTCTTCTAGCTATAAGGATCAGATTATATTTCTCCTTAGCTAATTCATAAGATAATTCTAATCCTATACCCGAGGTAGCTCCAGTAACAATGGCGTATTTATCCTTCATTAATGGTCCACGAATTAATTTTTCTTGAGGTAATAATATAACTCCTCTAATCTTAGGTAATATGGGAGAATTTTATGTTCAAAGATCTCTCATCTAAGATAGCTAAGTATATTGAAGACCTCGAATACAGAGACTTGGATCAGAGGACAATAGATGAGGCGAAGAAGAGAATACTAGACTCAATAGGAGTCGCTATTGGAGCTCTCCACGAGAAACCCTATATAATCGCTAGAAAAATTGCTTCTAAGACAAGATCTATTAATAAAGGTTCTGTGGTATGGGGAGAAAATTTCAGATCATCACCAGAACACGCGGCGTTTGCTAATGGCGTGGGTGTCAGGGTATTAGATTTCAATGATACCTATTTATCAAAAGAAGCTCTTCATCCAAGTGATATGATCCCAGCTATAATAGCTATGGGCGAGGAATTAGGTGTTGATGGGAAGCATATTTTACTATCTATAGTAGTGTCTTATGAAATCGCCTCTAGACTCGCCGACGCCTTCTCTGTTAGAGGTGTTGGAGTTGATCATGTAACTTATATAGCTATAGGAACAGCTGCGGGATTATCTAAACTCATGGATCTTCCATACGAAAAAATTTATCACGCAATTAATCTAGCAACTAATGAGTCTGTCTCTCTAAGACAATCGAGATCAGGTGAATTAAGTATGTGGAAGGGATGCACAGCCGCCAACTCAGCTAAGAAAGGTTTATTCGCAGCATTACTAGCCTCCGAGGGCATGACAGGGCCCTCACCAGTTTTTGAGGGGGAATTCGGTTTCTTCAACGTAATATCTAAACAGAGATTTGATATAGAGAGATTCGGGGGTTTAGAGGGGGAGGAGTTCAGAATCCATAAAACATCTATTAAATATTGGCCTGTAGAATACCACGCCATGTCTGCTGTTGAGGCAGCTTTAAAACTTCGAGAGAAGGTTTCAGTGGATCAAATAAATAAGATAGTTGTGAAAACATTTACTGTGAGTTATAGAATCATTGTTAAGGATCCTGAGAAATGGGATCCTAAAACTAGAGAAACAGCTGATCATAGTTTACCCTTCATAGTAGCTAGAGCTCTCATAGATGGGAAGATATGGATTGATAGCTTCACGGAGGAGAAGATCCTCGCAAAAGATGTAAGAGAGCTTATGAAGAAGATGAGTATTATGGTGGATCCTGAGTACGACAAGATTTACCCTGAGGGAATACCTAACACCATTGTTATAGAAACAAGAGATGGGAGAACTTATAGCGAGACCTCAACGTACCCCCCAGGACACTTTAGAAATCCACTAGACTGGGGATCTCTGGAAAAGAAATTTGTTAAATTAACTGAGAATTATTTGAGGCCAGAGAAAGTTCGGGATATTATTGATCTAGTCAAGAAATTTGATTCTTTGAGAGACGTGAATGAATTAACCGAGGAGTTATTAATTAAGAAATAAGAAGTTTCTAACTCAACATGATCATGTTTTTCTTGTTAATCCTCTCATCATAAGAGATTCATAGGTTTTTCCACTAAAGAATTTTGTAGAAACACCTCTATGTCTTAGAACATCATCGATTTCAGCAGAAGTTATTTTGAGAGGATCTACTATATCTGTTGCCAATACGTAATTTACTGAGTAGCCGAAAGATGGAATCCATACTTCGTAAGTTGCCACGTATCTAAATACTTTCTCCATATTCTCAATAGCCTGATCTGTTTCTTTAGGATAGTAGAACGCATTTCCTATCTGTGAAACAACTACTCCATCTTCTCTCAATATTCTTTTTACATCTCTATAGAATTTCTCTGAGTATAACTCTCTAGCTAATCCAGTAGGTTCGTAGGGGTCTGTGAGATCTAAGATAACAACATCATAAGACTTATCTTTAGACTCTCTAACATACTCCAAACCATCTCTTATAACTAACTGCACCCTAGGATCATAGAAAGATCCTTTGTGCATAACACCTAAATACTTCTTTGCTAATTCAACTAATTCACCATCTATATCAACCATAACACATCTCTTAATAGTATTATGCTTAAGAACCTCTCTTATCGTAGCTCCCTCACCTCCCCCCACAACCAATATATCCTCGGGATTTCTATGAAGTATCATTGCAGGATGAACAAGACTTTCATGATAAATATGTTCATCAATCTCAGTTGATTGAACAAATCCATCTAAAACAAGACCTATCCCATAATCCTCGAAATCAAGTATCTCAACATATTGATACTTTGTTTTTCCACTATATATAATAGATCTAATCTTCATCAATAGATATGAGCTACTAGATATCTTCTGTATATACCAACTACCTAATAAACTCATTCAGAGCACCCGAATATGTTTCTAAGTCTACAACATATTAATCTTTAATCTACAGCAGAGGATACTGAATATATGAGAGTTTTTCATTGAAACAATTATAGGTGGAGAGTAAATTGCGTAATGATAAAGAGATCATCATCAACATACTAGCACGAATCTTATATGAGGTGGAGACACATAACATATCTATTGAGAAAGCTTTTAAAAAGGCATGCTCAGCATATAAATGCCCTAGAGATACTTCCACTAGAGAATATATCTATGAGAAAAGCAGAGATTTCATAAAGAATATAATTAAACTCAGATGCTTAGCTGGGGAAAGAATTAGTAGGAAGAGATTAGCGAAATTATTCATATCTAACCCTCAGATTATTGATGAAAAAATTGATCTGGGTCCCTGGTGTAGGTATTCTGTTCCAAAATGGTTATATGAAGAACTAAGATCTTTATTAGACGAGTCTGAGGCAAACAGTCTTTTATCGAGTCTTGACAAAAGATTTTATTGGTTGAGAATAAATACTCTAAAAGCCTCTGAAGAGAAGGTTTTAAGGCTCTTGGAGGAAGATGGAATAATAGTGGAGAGAGATAAGGATCTGTGGTATTTATATAGGGTGCTAGATTTTAAGAAACCTCTCAGATATAGTAGAGCCATAAGAAACCACTATGCTATACTCCAAGACAAGGCTTCTTGCTTAGTTGTTGAGGCTTTGAAACCTGAGAAGGGAGACAAGATACTTGATATGGCTGCGGCTCCAGGCATGAAAACATCTTTGATCGCTATGTTAACCGATGAGGAAGCCAAGATCGTGGCGGAGGATATCTCTAGAAAAAGAGTAGGTATCATGCAACACTTGATGATGAAACTAGGTGTTAAAAAATCCGTTGACATATTATTAGCTGATGGAAGATTCTCTCCCCAGAGATCAGGTTATTTCGACAAAATTCTTATAGATGCTCCTTGTAGTTCCTCTGGTGCTATGGGTAAGGATCCCGCTGTTAGGATATCTCTGCTAAAGAGAGATAAGATAAATTACTACAGGAAGATCCAGGAGAGCTTACTCTCGAGAGCATTGGAATTAGGAGAAGAGATGTCTACGCAGTATGTTCTCTCCTACCTGATGAGGGTGAGGAGATCTTGCTAAAATTCTCTGGTAAGGTATTATTTGAAAGAATACTGGAGAATTTCTCAAGGGGCTACAACAAATATAGTGGTTTTGAGTATTTCGCGAGAACTTTTCCACAAAGAGATTCCTCGGAAGGATTCTTTATAGCTAAATTAAGAAGATCTATTTGAGATCTGTTGCAGTGAAATTGATCGGTTTAATACATCTATTGTATGTTACTCGTATTCTCTCCAAACATGCCGGCATCTTAAACATTTATAGAATCTCGTCGGGGGCTCATCAGCTCTTCTAGTCTGAAGAATCCAGTACTCAGCTTCATTATAACCACATTTAGGACATCGAACATCTCTTGTTATAGGATTAGTAGTCTTCTTCTCTTCTTCTATAACAATTATCTTCTCTCTAGGGCTATGCCTGATCTTCGTGGTTAAAATAGTTTTTGATGAAGCTGTTCTAAGATGTTTCTCGTATCCGCACTTTGGACATCTTAATTTATCCTTCTCAACTCTCATCAATGTTCCGCATACGGGGCAGAACTCCATCTCATTCACCTCTGTAGGTCTCTACTGAGTTTATTTATATTGATATGAGGAGTATATAACTATTACTAAAGATCTGATTAAGAGGAAATTAATACTCTTCTTATATATTCACGAAATTTATTAGAGGAGTGCTATAGCACTCCTACAACTGTTTTGGGTTTTTATTTGGTTTATCAGGGTTTGTATGAATTATATTTTTCCACCTCTGACCTCCTCCCCACCCTAAGGGCGAGGGTTCTCTTCAGGAGATTCAATGATTCCCCGCATCTATTCGGAGCCTTATCTCTCATTTGCGGAGTGGTCAGGATGGACGGAGACCTCTATCTTGAGCATGGCTTTATTTCCGATATCATCATTAATTACCAAGAAGAGAGACATCTTATAACTTTTCCCAATCATCCTCCTAGAAGAGGTGAGGCTTTCGGTTGTATACTCTTAAGGATTAGAAGTGGGAGAGGCGTGTTAAAGACACCGGGTACTCAAGACATGAGGGTTTTGGAGTAGTCCTGAACGCCTCCAAGCCTGATTAAGCCCCTAGCAGGATGCGGGGGATAGAGATGAGGTGATGAAATCAATACATAAATCTATATAAGAGCTGAGCCTCTTATCTTAGTATCTTCCCAGTTTTATAGCGTATCTACCAGGTTTCTTTATACCTAACATAGCGGCTACTCTTGATCTCTCGGGGTCAAAAACTATTATCATCCCCGACCATCTATCAGTGAAATTAGTGGATCCACATACCGGGCATTTCTGGGTGTCTAGGGGGACTAGAGCTCTACAATTTCTACATGCTTTAAGAGATTTTATGAGTGATGTTTTTCTAGAACTCATCGGAGATCACCATAGTCTATCTATTTCATTTCTCTAATTTACCTAGACCTGGTTGTCTTAGTGTCATTGCTACCCTAATCAAACCCTCTCTACCACTTGGTGTTGATACTGACGAGATTCTTCCTCTCACCACATCCCCGATCTCAATGAATCTTCTTTTATCCTCACTAACAATTCTTCTTGACGCCTCATCATAAAATGCTTTATCATCAAAAATCTGACTTATGTGCACAAGAGCATCAATTGGTCCTATGTTAACAAATAATCCTGTGTTCCTGATATCTCTAACTATTCCATCAACAACCTCATTAACTAATGGTAGATATGCTAGTAGCTTAAATTTAGTCTCATGATAAGTTGCTCCCTCGCCTGGGATCACCAGACCCATTTCATCAACTCTTATATCATAAACTAATAATATGATCCCTAGATCCTTTATGTACTTATTCTCATACTCAGCTCTAAGGATCTCACCAGCTATTTTCTCAAGATCCTCACCATATCTACTGGGAGGGATCTTTATGTAATCAACTACTTCATAGATCCTGTACAAGAAAACTCACCGTATTATTCTACTTTAAGACTTTTTTAGCCATTAAATATTTGATAAACCTCTTTTATAATTAATTCAAGACCGAGATCTTTCTAGATCCTAGTAATATATGTATTAAAAATTATTCAAACTATTTTTAGTGCTTCTCCTGCTGAGAGATCGATTATACCCTCATGCTTCTCTAGTGCTAAGTCAAAACTCACATCGGCTATAACACCAATGTCAGTAGCTGTTCTTCTAAATCGATCCATGAACTCTAGTATTAGAGCATAATTATCAGCTACTTTCAATTGCTCATGATGCTTCTCCACAAATCTACTTATATGGAGACTAAGCTCGTGGGATAATAGATCTGTGTTATAAGCTCTAGCAATATTTGGTTCTAGTATCACTGACAAAGCCTTATCTATACCGATTATATATAGATCTACTAATTCTCTTAATTCATCAGCTAGGTTCCTAAGTAGTTTTCTATCAGATGGAGATATCCTAGATAATATATCCGATGCCTCTACTACTGCTTCACCAATTAAACTAAATGATCTTGTGATTGTTCTGTATCTAGGTAGCATATAGGATTTCACATTTAGTGAACTTGAATACATCTTATCTATCTGCCCCACGAATGTTTGTCTCGTAGCTAAGTTATTTAATCTCTCTAATTCCTCTCCTAATTCACGGATCTCTGTTATGTAATGTAGTTTATCTTCTAAAATAACTAGGAACACATAATTTATCATTGATCTCAGTATACCACCCATTCTATTTATAATTCCCTGAATAGAGTACTTGGTTGGGTCAATAAATACTTGAATAACTATTCTAGAAGGCATGTGCTCAATAATCTCTGCACCAATTAATTCCTTAGTTAATTTCCTTATGGTCTTGAGATGATCCTCTTCTAAGAAACCATCAACAACCTCAACAATAATCTTATCATAGCCTAGAGCATAAGCTGAGTTAATAACTTTATAGAGTAGACCTGCATTAACGACTCTTGATGTTCTTATTATGAGTCTTCTCTCTCTTTTCTCAGGTTTAGCGAATGTAGGGAATATTTTAAGAGTATTATCATCATCAACAACAATTGTTACTGTATCACCAGGTTTTAGATTCACTGTTTTTACCCAATCAGCTGGTAATGATACCATTAATGTAGATTTCCCAAATCTTTGAACTCTTCTAGTTTCAACATCCTTATTACTCATACCCACTACCCATTAGAATTATATATTTAAAGCATATATAAATATTTCTAAGAATTAATCGTTATTTTTATAAAAGCTAAACTCTATACATATTAATTCACGACAAATCTGATCTATGTATATAGAAGATCTGGAAGATAAATATATTCCTAAGACAATTTATTAAGATAGATCTGGTATACGTATTTCGCGATAGCCTCAGCTAACGGGGGAGGAACTGCCTCACCCACTTGATTATACTGTTCATCCCTACCTCCTACGAAGACATGATCATCTGGAAATCCCATTAATCTAGCTTGTTCTCTAACTGTGAGTAATCTATCTTCGAAAGGATGTAAGAATCTGGAGGAACCCATTATTGTTGGCGCAATATCATAAGGATCGAGTCTTAGGTAGTTGTAGAATCTCTTGTTACCAGAACCTTTAAAGATGTATAATGCCTCACCTCTTCTAATCTTCACTACTCTCCTGAGTTTTCTACCGGATAAATATATTATCTCGTGATTCGGTATTTCACCTGATTTTATCTCTGAGAGATCATGTATAGCATCCCAAACAGTTCTTATAACACCGCTCTTCACAGGCGTGATTTTGAGATTGGATACAAATACCCTAGTTCTGCGACTAGGAGTTCCGTAATCCTCTGCTCTTAATATATTGAAGTATATTTCTCTGTACCCCGCTCTTCTAAATAAATCCTCGACAGCAAACTTAATTTCTCTCTCAGCTAATGCAGGGACGTTCTCCATAACGAATATATCTGGCTTGATCTCAGAAACAATTCTTATGAAATGCAATGTTAATTGACCAATAGGATCCTTGTATAATCTATCTAATGGCTTTTTCTCTCTATTAGGATTAGCACCAGTGAAAGGCTCACATGGAGGACTTCCTATTACTATCTTAGGTGAGTATCCCAGTAGATCAATTATATCTCTGCCTGAGACATCTTTTATATCTTCATTTAAAGCAATAGCGTGAGGAAAATTAAGTTTAAATGATTTTATAGCGGATCTATCATTATCTAAGCCTAATATTATTCTAAAACCAGCTCTCTCGAAACCCCTCGCGAAACCCCCAGCTCCTGAGAAAAGATCAACTACTCCTAGATATAATTCTTTTTTCCTCATCTATGATCTCGTTCTCTAATCTCTTAATTAATTCTTCTAATTTATGTAGTCTTTGACCAAGATCAATATTTTGAAGAGGTTCATTACAAGAGGGACATATATACTCATTCTCCAATGCCTCTTCCTCAGTAAATTCTCTTCTGCATTTAGGGCAGAAATATCTCACTCTATGTTCATAATCTATTCTTTTTTTCAGTACTTGAAGAATCATTTTCTTTCTATTCAGTATAATTCTTGGCAGATCTTTTGCATTGATCCTCCAATAGTATATATAATAATTAGTCTCCCGATCCCTAACTCTTCTCGCAGATACATAACCCTCCTCTGCCAATTGATATAGTATCTTTCGGATCTCTGAGTCTCTCATATTTAGAATAGAGGCTAATTCATGATCTGTTACTTCTCGTGATAATTTATAGATCTCTTGAAAAACAATTTTCGCGTTTTCACCAAATGTCTCTTTAATTAATTCAATTACTCTCATTAAATCACTACTCATCCTTGCTCTAATATAATAATTTGTGTTTATGGCTATTATTTATAATCCATAGTAATCCATATATAACTGATCTCCTCCTGCCTTGAAGAGCGAGGCTTTCAGTTGTAATAAGCTATGTTGTAGATTGAGATAGCTTAATAACTTTCTTTCCTCTAGGATCTGGGATAACTCTGATCTTGGCATCATTAAAGATAAGACTCATTTCACTTCCACCATACAATCTATCTAGAAATACAGCTAGTGCTGAGACTTCTGAATGAGGTTGCGAGGTTACGGAGACATTGTAGTGAGATAACTCGAAAACTTCTCTCGGGACCTTCTCAGCCCCCACCACAATAAGGATCTTATCACATTTTTCTCTTATATCGTTTATCACAAGATCTGTTGGTAAACCATACATTGTTAAATGAACAATACATCTCCTCTCAACTCTTCTCCATTCTTTGAGAAGATTGATGTAGTTAACATTATCCTCATAAATAAAATAATTCTCACCACCCCATAACCTAAGAACTTTCTTTATACTAGTCCTCAGCTTCTCATCTGATGTATTTGCTAGATAGAATCCTCTGCAACCAAATGCTCTTGCTACTAAAGCGACATGTGTAGTTATCCTCTTATCTCTCTCGGGTCTATGACCAAGTCTCAGAACATATGTTTCAGGCTTCAGATCATCAATAGTAATACTTTTTAACACTTTTACCCAACATATCCTGTTACGAAATCATCTCATAAGTCTTAGTCCTATTATATGAACTCAGCTGAGACAGGTTTCTTCATTAATCCGATGGAGTTCTCTCATCACTACATAATTATCTTAATTTAAAAAGTTAATTACTTTTCTCTTTTTCTTATGGTTATTATGTCGCCCAGCGTTAATTCACTACTTATCCTCCCACTAGAATCAATTAATTCATCTTCTATTCTCATAATAATTATTTTTATACCTAGCACACTCTCTATTTTTTTAGCTAGATCTATTGGTGGCACAAGTTTACCAGCCTCTATTCTCTTGATCACATTTTCACTCTCACCTAGCTTAAGAGCTAGATCCTTAGTACTCATATTCTTCTGCTCACGAGCTCTTCTAATAATCTCAGGATAATTAGGATCTATCTCATATCTCTCAACAATTCTCAAATTAACTTGCTGAGATCTTCTAGAAACACTCTTCGTAGATAATGAAGAAATAGGAAACGAGACATTACGCTTAGTAACATTCTCCGCAGAGGTTTTATAGCTTTCCTTACTAAGAGAGACAGACTCTTTGACACCAAATTTACTTGAAGCCTTACCCCCACTACTTATATATTTAAAGTAGCATGTAGGACACACAATTAATTCTATATTCTCAACATAGATCCTGAAGGCAGAGGCTTCAGGGATCTCTCTACCACATATTTCGCAGGAAACCATTTTCTGAGGAGACAAAAATCACACTCCCAGCCTAATAATAGCCTAGGATAAATATATGGGTTTAGTCCCCCCGAGGGGATTCGAACCCCTGACCACCCGGTCTCCGCACCCCCTCACTACAGCCGGGCGCTCTACCGCTGAGCTACGGGGGGCGTCACTTATATATTAATTTTAAGGAAAATTTTAAAAGATTTTTCTGTGAAATACTCTTGTATTTGCCGTAGGTTGAAATTTAATAGCTTTAAATTAATCATTTTTCCATAGAGTATTGGGGATAACAAATATGGATCGAAATATTGTTGTTGAAGAAATAAATGTTCAGCCCGTCGAGAAACATTTAGTGGAGTTGGTGGAGAGAAAGGGTCTTGGACACCCTGATTATATTGCTGACGCAGCATCTGAGATCTCTAGCATGTATTTATCGAGATATTATAAAGAGAGGTATGGTGTTATATTACATCATAATCTAGATAAAACTCTTGTGGTAGGTGGTCAAGCTAATCCTAGGTTTGGTGGTGGAGAAGTTGTTCAACCTATATATATACTGATCTCTGGGAGAGCAACAACTATGGTTTATAGAGAGGGGAGGGAGGAGCCTGATAGAGTACCTATAGGGACAATTATTATAAGTGCTGTGAAGGAGTGGTTGAGGAACAACTTCAGATTCTTAGATCCTGATAAACACGTGATTATAGACTACAAGATTGGACAAGGTAGCAGAGATCTCAGGGGAGTATTTGAGGAAGGATTAAATAAAGTTCCTCTAGCTAATGACACGAGTCTAGGTGTTGGATACGCGCCTATGAGTAGACTGGAGAGAACTGTTCTAATGATCGAGAGATATCTTAATTCTAAAGAATTTAAGAGCCGCTACCCTGAGGTGGGGGAGGATGTTAAGGTGATGGGTCTCAGAATAGGTAATAGGGCGAAGATCACGATTGCTTCCTCAATGATATCTCATCTGATACCTGACGTAGATCATTACATATCAGTTAAGGAGGAGGTTAGGGATAGAGCTCTTGACTACATAATTAAGAACATAGAATTTGATGACATAGAGATCTATATAAACACTGCAGATATACCCGAGAAAGGAATAGTTTATCTAACAGTTACAGGAACCTCAGCTGAGCATGGAGATGATGGAATGACTGGGAGAGGTAATAGAGCAAATGGTCTCATAACACCTCTTAGGTACATGAGTATGGAGGCAACAGCTGGGAAGAACCCTGTTTCTCACGTAGGTAAGATATATAATGTACTAGCTTTCCAAATAGCCAACAAAATATTTAATGAGGTCAAGGGGATAGAGGAGGTATATGTAGAATTACTAAGTCAAATAGGTAAACCAATAGATCAGCCCCTAGTAGCGAGTGTAAAGATCCTGCCTCAGGAAGGTAGTAAATTAACTTCTAATATGATAGAAGAGACTAGATCTATTGTCAGAGAAGAGTTATCAAACATAACTAAATTAACAGATCTATTTCTAGGCGGTAAATTAACACTATTTTAATTTTCTCGATTACCTAGATTTTCTAGAAGATCTATATTCATCTATGAGCTTTATTATCTCATCTTCAGAATATATAATTCTCTTCGGTAGATTACTAGACAATTCTTTGTATCTAGCATATATCTTGTCAAGATCCTCTGATCTCACAAGAACATATTTCTCAAGATCAATAATATCAATACCGCTCTCCAAAAGAGATATGCAACAAACATGATTCAATTCATCTCCTACACAACCAAAATCACATTTACCCATAGATACTATAACTAATTTATTTTTAGAGGATCTAGTTAGTAAATAATTGATCTGTTCTCTAGAAACATCTCCCGAGACTAATACTAGATTAAGATCTTTTCTTATACTTATAGAATACTTAGATATACTCGGATCTTGTCCAATGATCTTATCAGATATTTTTTCAATAGGGATATACTTATTCTCAATTAATTCTATAAGGATCTTTCTGTAATTCTCTAATCTATTCTCGAGATTCTTGATCTTCTCATTTAGATCCTTAATATTAATTTGGTAAGTTTTTAATCGCTCTAGTAATATATTTAATTCTCTATCTCTATAGATCTCGTATTTGAACTCTCTCTTTAAAGTATCTATCTCCTCTAGAGCTTTTCTTAGGTTCTTCTCTAATTCACTTAATCTATTTCTGAGGTAACTATTTTCTGATAATAATCTATTATAGTCTTCCTCTAATCTTCTTAATCTATTTCTACTAGCTATATACTCCTTAATAAAATCTTTTATTATGAATAAATCTTTCTTCTCCTTATCCTCACTTATGATTTCAGCGAATATATTCTCAATAATTGATGCGAGATCTAATCCTCTTATCAAATCAGATCTGATTCTAAGAGTGTCTACCTCGAGACCAAGTTTATTCACAATACTCTCAACCTGAGTGAATTTAGGTAGCATTTTTCTATAGAAGGATACTGCGGAGTAAAGAGCATCTCTCTCATGTATTGTTGAGACCTTATATCCTAGTTCCCTAACTAAATTTTCTTTTTCAGCATCTGAAGGCACATGATCAGGCTCATAAATCTTTGCTCCATATAAAGAAGCTATTCTCTTAACAGATTCGGGTATTGGTTTCTTATCACTAGCAACTACTAAAGGAACCCCGAATCTCTGTATTCTACTAAGCAGAACTCCTAAATCTCCGCCTTGTATAGTCTCTGTTGCATAGATCTCTCCATCGAGACCCATGATCGCTATACCGTAATTGATCCCAGGATCTATCCCAACAATAATTGGTGTAGACCTAGTATCTATTTCTCGAGGTAGATTCAAAACAGATCTTATTAATGGTCTAATAACAACTCTGACATATTTACCCTTCATAGGCTTAACTACTCCTTTAAGTCTCTCTCGAGAACCATCAACCAAAAAAACCGCTCTATCGATCCCGCCACTAGATTTCTTAATCAATAATTCATATGGTATATTGTTTCTCTCCAAAGCATCTTTTATCTTACGAGCTATGCGGTAAACATATGCTCTCGAAGCTCTCTTGTATCTATCCTCTGAACTACCACCAGCTCTAAAACTTTTATTTCTCGAAACTATTATTTTCACTTTCTCCTCCCATACCCTGATCTTGAACCCTACTTCAAGTAGCCCTAGCCTAGCTAGTATCCTGGCTGATGATAAGGAATCAGGTTTTCTCCTAGATTCATAGATCCCGTGCTCATGAGCAACTTCTCTGAGATCTCTGAATCCTTTTGCAGGGTCATATGTAGCAAGTATTATCTCAGTAGAGTCGGGTAATAGAGAAAGGATCTTGTTAAACATTTTCTTGTCTGGTGCTAACTCATAGATATTATCCACAACCAGATACCTAGGTCTATATTCATGAAGAATACGTAGGAGCCTTGGTAGAGAAATATCT
>CAZFDB010000008.1:0-6209 GCA_964517475.1 uncultured Desulfurococcaceae archaeon
TATAAAGATGGTGAGCGAGTTGAAGAGACGCGAGGGCCTCGACGACTCAGAACTCGAAAGATTAGCTTTAGCAATAAGAGAATATGGATACTAAGGGGGTGAGATGACGTGAGCTCTAGAATCGTAGTCCCAGCCCCACCTAAAGTAGTTCCAGTCCCGAAAGCTAGGCCTATGACTGGGGCCAGAGCTATTGCAGAGGCTGTGAAGTTAGCCGATGTAGATGTGATTGCAGCTTATCCAATAAGACCGTATACAGGTATTATGAACGCTATTGCTGAAATGCTCGCCAATGGCGAGTTTAAGGCGGAGTTCCTCGTGGCTGATTCTGAGCATTCACAGTTTGAGATAGTTAAGCATGCATCAGCTGTGGGTGCCAGAGTCTTCGTGGGGAGCTCCGGCGTTGGTCTCATTTACGCTACCGAAGCCATAATAGTTATACCGATGAATAGACTACCTGTTATCGCCATAGCCGGCTGTAGAGCTCTAGACGACCCAGGAAACTTCGGCATGGAGTGGAACGACGCCTTACTCTACAGAGACACCGGGTGGCTTATCTCGTGGGCCAAAGATGCGCAGGAAGCCTTAGACATGACCATTGTGGCATATAGAGTGGCTGAGGATCATAGAGTTCTATTACCACACTTCATAGCAGTAGATGGAGCTACAATAACCCATATAGCAGCCCCCGTTGAGGTGCCGCCCAAGGAGAGAGTCACGGAGTTCCTTCCACCTTATAAACCACCTTATCCACTAGATCCCGCCTTTGGACCCGTGACCAAGGCCCAGCACATAGCCCCCGGACTTATAGGGCCTGAGCAGAGGAAAGGTGTTGATATCGCTATGAAGAATGCGAGAGAAGTTATTATTGAGGCCTGGAAAGACTACGAGAGATATGTTGAGAGACACTATGAACCCTTTGTAGAGACCTACTATATGGATGATGCCGAGCTAGCCCTCGTGACTATGGGAGCTTACACCATTAACGCAATTAAAACTGCGGAGATCGCGAGGAAGGAGGGTATTAAAGCTGGCGTTGTTCGCCTGAGATACTTCAGACCTTTCCCGTATTGGGATCTCAGAAAAGTATTAGCCGACGTAAAAGGCATCGGCGTACTTGACTTCTCTTACTCACTTGGGTCTACGGAAAACGGAGGTGTCCTCTATGGCGAATTGAAATCAGCCTTATACGAGACCGGGCCTAAACCGATGTTAGACTACTTATTCCTAGGAGGCAGGGAACCTAAGGTAGAGCACTTCATTAAAGCCTTAAAAATACTAGAAGATTATGTTAGAACGGGGAAGACACCTAATAATAAACGTGTATTCTGGTTAACCCTGAGAGGTGAGGATATATGAGTGAGAGGGTTTACTTCAAATCGGTAAAAGAAATACCGCCAATTGATCTTTACACCTCTGGCAAGAGAACATGCGCCGGCTGCGGTGCTGCGTTAGCGTATCGACTCATCCTCAAGGCTGCCGGACCCAATACCGTACTGATAGGACCAACGGGATGTATGTATGTCGCCAACTCGCACCAGTTCCTAACTTCGCCTTACGCGGTCCCATGGTTCCACACGCAATTAGGAGGCGGAGGAGCCGCTGGCATTGGTACAGCAGCCGGATTTAGAGCACTCATGGTCAAGGGCAAGAGAAAGGTCGAGCCTATTAACGTGATAGTGTATGGAGGCGATGGAGGATTCGCTGACATAGGTTTTTCAGGTCTATCTATGGGAATGTCTTATGACTATGAGAGGCTCCTATACATCCTATATGACAACGAGTCCTACGCAAATACAGGTATACAGGCCTCAAGCACTACGCCTTGGGGTGCCAGTACGACTTTCACACCTGCTGGAAAAGTGAAGCCGATAGGCAATGAGAGATTAAAGAAGAACCTCGCTCTAGTCATTGCAGCCCATCCAGGGGTTAGATATGTTGCTACAGCTACTCTTTGGCCACCCCTTGACCTCATGAACAAAGTGAAGAAAGCTCTTGAGAGCGGAGGACCTGCGTTTATCCATGTGTTAGTGCCATGTCCCAAAGGCTGGTTCACGCTCCCAGAATACGCAGTTGAAGTAGCGAAACTCGCAGTGGAGACAGGCTTATGGGTCTTATGGGAATTCGAAAACGGTAAGTTTAGACTAACTTATAAGCCAGCACAGAGAAAGCATGTTAGACACTACTTAGAACTCCAGGGTAGATTTGCACATTTAAAGGAGGAACAGATTGAGGAAATCGAGAGAAGAACAGAAGAGGAGTGGAAAATGTGGCTAGAAATGGATAAACTCGGTAAATTAACAATCCCGTGGACTCCACCGCCGCGAATTACACCTCGAGAGTAACAATAACACAATTTCTAATGGATTTTTCCAAAACTTTTTACTTTTTCAAAAATTTTTCTGATCCATATAGAGAAATGAATTTAATATTATGACTTTAAATGAAGCGTTAGAGATACCTAGGGATCTGTTTTTTCTCTATAAAGTTCTTAGCTCTAGTTATAAGGTCTGTGGATCTTGATAATCTCATTAACTCAGATAATCCTAATTCATCTAATATTTTCATTTTAGATACTCTCAGGATCTTCTTGATACTATATATCGCCTCCAGAGAACTTGTTTCCAGGATATTTCTAGCTATTCTTCTCACCTCATCTCTCAACTCTTCTCTTGAAACTAACTCAGCTATTATCCCCGCTTGATAAAGTTCTTCAGCGCTGACAGTACCAGATGTTAATGCTATCAATGCTGTCTTTGATAATCCTAGTTGGTATAAGCCTATGGTTGTTAGTGCCGGTGGAATCAATCCCCATCTTGACTCTACCCAACCGATCTTGGCATCTTTCACTGCCACAACTATATCAGCCGTCCAAATCATCTCTGCACCTCCTCCATACGCGTCTCCGTTTAAAGCGATTATCAGAGGTTTTGATAAACTAAGGTATTTGATGAATAATTCTCTGAGTAGCGAGAATATCTTCTCAACATCCTCTGGCTTCTCTAGAGATGCTATTTCTGAAAGATCTATTCCTGAGGAAAACATTCTACCCTGTCCTATTAAAACTATTATTTTCGCAGAATCATCTTTCTCTAATTTATCAGCAGCTAAGATCATCTCATTCATTAATTGTGTATTTAACGCATTGTATTTATCAGGTCTATTAAGTATTACCCAGCCTATAAATCCCTCCTTCTCTATCAGAACTATAGACATTTCTAAACCCTCAAATGAATCTATTTTAGTAAATTAATTAATTCATCTAATGATTTTATCTCCGGAGACCATTTATAGCCGTATCTATTCAGATGAATATTCCTAATCCCTAGTCTCTCAGCTATCTCAAGATCATATTGTGGATATGCTGATACATGAATTATCTTCTCTTTATCAACACCCATGATCTCTAGTGCTCTTATAAATGCTCTTGGATCAGGTTTATAGAAACCTGTGTCTTGAGCAGTTACTATGTAATCAATTAAATCTCTTAGTCCATACAATGTGACATCAATAAGATCTCTATCAGTATTCGATATAACACCAGTTCTAAAACCATTTTTCTTCAAGAGATACAATCCATAAATAGTGTCTGGGAAAGGAGGTGATTTAGCAAATATTCTCACGAAAGCATCCCCGAGATCTTCATTGTACCTCAACTCTCTACTAATCATGATCTTTCTAAGACATGTTTTCAGAATATCTTTATAAAGTCTGTAGCTACTAACCTCTCTAATATCACATTCGAAGTATTCCTCTACAGCATCTCTAGAGACGTATCTCTCGATGAAGGAAGAAATCGAGTATCTCCAATCAACTAATGTTCCATAAACATCAAATGTAACGATCTCTACGCCACAGAATCTATTCATGGAAAACAGCCTCACAATAAATTCTGGATATAAACAAAATTATTTTTGTGTCCTAAACTCCACTTATTATAAATTATTATCCGTAGGCGAATTTTACTCCTTTACCGTCTCTCTGGTGACGGAATCTTATAATGTTTGGAGGTCCTATGAACCAGCAGGTTCCACACTCAACGCATGCTACATGATCAAATCTCAGCAAACTTTTCTCAATATCCCTCCAAGTTATTCTTGAAGTCTCTTCACGATCAACTCTACCACTAGACTTTTTGATATACTCCAAATTATAATTATAAAGATCTTTGAATGATGCAAAGACACCTTTGCCCTCAACAACGAGGGTGTAACAGTTAACTGGGCATGCCGCTACCCACAACTTATAGGGATCTTTTCCGGCTTGCTCATAATCAACATTTATGTGAATAAATTCTTTGTTCTCTTTATATGATAAGAGACTTGTTCTACTCTGCACTCTCTGGACAGCATCTCTAGTATCTCTCGCAATAATTTTAGTTGTAGATTTGGTTCTACCCATGATTCTTAGAGCTAATCGATAACCAAATTCATATACTAGGCTACTCTCAGCCACAATACTTTCTCGTCTGTATCTCTCAATGTCTCTAGCTATAGGTTTTATCAGCTCTGCGTAGAGGCTTAGTGTTGCGTCATCGAATTTACCTCTAGATCTAGCGTATTCATATGTTTTAGCAGCCATTAAACCTGTGGCAACAGCTCTTCTCATACCATCTATCATAGCACCTATTTTAACAAAAGCACCCATAGCATCCCCAATCACTAGGAAGCCCGGAGCATATGGTTTTCTCAGGAAAATTCTTCTCCCCTTAGGAACATTATGCGCTGAGTACTCAACGAGTCTAGCTCTCTCAATCAATTTAGAAATCTCTGGGTGAGACTCCATTTCCTCAAGCATATCGAGGGGTTTTCCTATTTTATCAATATTTCTCTTAATTGATTCAAGCATTGATTTCATATCAACAACTATTCCTATCGATATCGTATTCTTATTCGTGTATATGAACCCTCCTCCCTTAGAACCATACAGAAAGTCTCCAGTGACAGCTATTGCTACACCCTCACCTTTCTTAACACCAAATCTCTCCTCAATATCGCCTTCACTTAATTCATAGACATGTTTAATTCCATGATAAACATCTTCGGGGGATAGATACCCTCTCAATCCAGCATTAATAACAAGTGTGCTAGTCACACCACTAGCGTCTATCACAAGATCAGCGTATATCTCCTCTTTATAAGTTCTCACACCAACTACTCTACCACTCTCTTTTATCAATGACTCCGCAGTAGTATCAGTTACCACGACACCCCCGACATCAATTACTTTAGAGGCCAACCACTTATCAAATCTTGCTCTAAGAACCGAGTAGCCCTCTGATTTAACAGCCTCTCTATGTATGAATCTATCCATGAATGTCTCTGATAAATCTAGGAATCTATATCTGTATTCTCCATTGAGTCTCTGTTCTCTTGATAACACCCATAACTTATATTTAGTTATTTTTCTCTCGAGGGGTGCTTCCTCGAGGAGGTTGGGGAAGAGATCCTTTAATCCAAAACCTTCTATATAATCTATGTAGATAACTCCACCGGTAACATTTCTCTGACCAGGTACGTGGGCTTTCTCTAGGAGAATTACGTTATAGCCTTTCTTAGCTAAGTAATAAGCTGCTGATGATCCTCCTACCCCCGCTCCTACTATAACCACATCATATTTCTCAACCATTTCCCTCACTCACCAAGTCTCTTCTTTAATGCCTCAAGTAGTTTCGGTAGAGCCTCATAAAGATCCTCTATTATTATATGAGTAGCTATCTCGAAGATGGGTGCATTAGGATCTGTGTTTATAGCAATAATATTCTCGGATGTCTGCATACCAACTCTATGTTGTATAGCACCACTTATACCAGTAGCAATATATATCTTCGGAGAAACAGCCTTGCCTGTCTGACCCACCTGTATATCATGTTTGATCAAGCCCTCTAATTCTTTTATTTCTGCGTGGATCAATGCTCTTGAGGCGCCAATGGCGGTCTTGACACCTAATTTCTTATTTATGTACTCAACTAATTCCTTAGCCATCTCATATGCTTTGACAGGATCTGGTTCACCGGAGGATCTCTTCAATATACCCATTCCTAAACTAAGGATCAGATCTGCTTCTCTCAACGGATCTTTCTCCTCTGGCAGCTTCTCTACTCTGAGAACTCTGAATCTCTTCGCCTCCGGAGGGATCACAGGATCGAATCTTATTATATCTCCTCTCCTACTAGTGTCTCGAGGCGGAGGTTTAAAGTATCCTGGTCTTAC
>CAZFDB010000008.1:6219-14065 GCA_964517475.1 uncultured Desulfurococcaceae archaeon
CTTACACCAGATATCTGAGGTCTGTGTCTCGGCGTGAATATCTTAGCAATCCATATAGAGGCAGGTCTGATCTGAGCCAGTAGATTAGTGTAGGTTTTACCCGCTAATTTAAATTCGAAGTCCTCCACATCAAAATCAATACAATCAGCAGCCATACCTGTACTTACTCTATACGCTACTTTGGGACCTAGATCTCTTCCTAGATCATCAGCCATAAAGAATAGTGCCCATGGTTTGTAGCGAGATATTATTTGGCTCAGAACCTCTGTGTGTGCTATCGGGTTATAATGTTCTAGATCCGGGTGATCCGCATATATCACGTAGTCAGCTCCTCTATAAATTAATTCTCTCAGAACCTCCTCCGGGATCTTGTATCCTAGTAAAACCGCGCCAACCTTCATACCTGCTTTCCTAGCAACTTTATTAGCGGCTCCTAATGTCTCTAGACTAATCTCGAATAATTCACCTTCAATAAATTCTATGAATCCCCAAGCATCTTTGTAGCTCTCTAAATCAGGTGTTGCTGGGAGTAATCTGGATTCAAGGGATTGGGCCATAGATCTGCACCTTGATCTTAGATTCCCTAGTTAAAATATTGATTATCTCCTCCGCCAAATCATCGTAATTGTATATCTTCGCCAGATTCTTAGGCACTAACACATCAACTAATTCCTTGGGAGGATCTGTTACAATATCACCTTTCTTATATGGACCATATTCCTTATCTCCTATCTTTATCTTGTCTATATTACTCAAGATCTTAAGTGATCTACCAATTATCTTTTTAATAACAACTCTTCTCATCTCAATAGTAGGGCCTACCTGCGTAGGTGATCCTATTAGACCTATAGCTCTAAGATCCGCTCCTATGTCATCTGCATTCAAGATCCTTATATCATGCACCTTGCCCCTGAAACTCTCTAGAAGAGCTTCTCTACGCCTAGTAATTGTTATCGGCGGAGCCTCATACTCTGGTCTCATAGTTAGGAGTGTAGGTAGCTCCATCTCTATCTCTTGTATTACTCTCCCCATCTTTCTAACAACTCTAATAACTCTCTTATCGAAATCATAGCTAAAGTTAGTTACATACGTGGCATGTGTCACAGGAATACCTAATGCCTCGCTCAATGCTTGGCTTAGTTGAGGACCTGTATTACCTGTTTCACCATCAACAGCTTTCATTCCGAGGAAGAGAATCAGGTCTCTACGAAGACTCTCCTTATACTTCTCTAACTCATTCACTAGATCTCTTCTACTGATCTCTCCCTTAGCAAATTTATTTACTAGAGACAGATCTTTTATAGAAGGTTTGTCACTATAGATCTTGTTAGGTATAAGATTTTTTTGATAGAGATCATTTGCCAACTTAACTATATCCTCAACAGACTTATTCTCTTCTAATGCACCAATTAGACTTGAGACAGCCTCTTCGTGAAAACCAATAATCTTCTTTATACCTAGTGAAAGCGTGTATGCAGTGGCTCTAGTATCAGCACCCGCCATTCTTCTATCACTTAATATATAAGCCTCATCAACACCCCAAACCTCGTAATTGAATAATGTATTTGCTATTGGAATAACTCTTTGGTGAGGACCCATAGACAAACTAATTACTTTCCCACCAACTAATCGCCTGAAATACTCAGCAGCCTCTACAGCCTGCACATCATGAGGATTAATCACTAACTGAGCCTCCTCCCTCTTTAATATGCCACCCACAGTAGCTACCTTAGCAATATCTTGAGGAACTGCTTTGTATAGAGCAAAAATAAGCACTTAAAAATCCACCAAGTCTATAGGTTCCAAGCACCTTATATACCTTACTTAAAGGATTTATTTTATATATATCTTAATCACAAGTATTTAAAAACTAGATCTTGTGTCTAAGATCTCTTAAACCACTAATTAATTCCTCAACATTACTTGATAGTGAAAGGATCAATGGAATAGATTCTTTGTCTGCTAATGAGATCGCTAATGGATCAATTCTTCTACTACCATGAAAAACAACAGCCGCTGGTTTAATCGGAGCTACTCTTATAGCAATCATAGGAGACCTCCCTGTCGAGACCTTAGTAAAGACGAGAATTCTCTCACTAGTAGCACCCATGATCTGTAGGAATTCATTACCTGACAAAACCTGTATCGCATTTATTGAGTCTATAACAGTGTATCCATAAAGTGGTTTTATCTGAAATGTTGAGTTCAGTAGAATCCCCTTAGTTGCGTGAATCACATCATCTAATTTAACAGGAGAATCATACTCCTCGATATCGATTATAGCTAAAGGATTGATATTAATACTCTTCATAAGATCCCTGGCCACAACCCATCCTCTCTCAGCATCTATTCTGAGTAGAGCCTCAACATATCTCTTCACGAACCTGGCCCCAGGAGTTCTCTTACCCTTCTCATAATTATTAACTACACTAGGCGCCACTCCTAGGGCCTTAGCTAATTCACTCTGAGACACCTTAAATATATTTCTCCATTTTCTCAACGCTGCACTTATATCATCACTCCACACTATGTCTCCAGTGATTCTTTTACCAATGATCTCTATTACATAGTCCATAGCCAATAATAGGCACCAACGCCTCTACTCTCTGATCCCGTATATTAATATTTCTTTTAGAGTATATTAATTAAATAAGGTTGGGAAATGTTCTACTACAGGGCTATTGATCTTATAGATCCCATGGTTCCTATTTTCCATACAGAGACTGATATATGGGATCTTGTTCTAAGATTATATCGTGTAAGAAAGATCTGTGCCTCTATCCACAAGATCTTCCCAGGAGGACTGGCCAAGATATACACGATTAAGGATATAGCAAGAGAATTATTCGCGTCCGGTGAAGAGAGTTCTGTTGTTACTGAGATTAGTAGATTAGATAATGTAATGAGAAAATCCATTGGGTACATAGCTAAGGAGATACCATCCCTAGATCCTGAGGCTCCTCTAACATATATTATTGATCTAATAATGAATCTAGGGTTAGAATGCTTACCTGTTGCTAAAGAGGATCTCTTGATAGGTGTGATTTCTGAGGAGAGTGTTATTGATAATGCAAGAGTCTATGTTCCCCTCGAGTTAAGAGCAGAGGATATCGCGACAAAAAAAGTTGAGACAATAGATCTTGACGCTCCTTTAGAGGAGGCTGTGGGGTTGATGTTGCAGAAAGGATTTAGACGTGTTCCTGTCAAGGATCAAAGCGATAATATTGTAGGGATATTAACAATGCTTGATGTCATAGCTGAGATAGCAGAGATCTTTAGATTAGAGAGAGAACTAAGATCCTTGGATATCTTCGCGAAATCATTATCTGAGCAGAGAAAAATTATTAGAAAACCAATTATTCTGCAACCAGATATAGGCGCGAGAGAAGTAATAGATCATATCATAAGAAGCGGTGTTGGATGTGTATTGATTGGTTCAGAGAATTACTTAGCCGGGATAGTGACTGAGAGAGATGTGGTGAGAGTTATTAAGAAATATATTGATGTTCTAGAATAGAGATTTTTTGGGAAGCATCTAATATGGTTTATTTAATAGGTAGATCTAGAGGAATAAACTATTTATATATAGATGATCTTCCTTTGATTGGACATATAGCTTTTGGAGTAATTGATAGAGGAACAAATATTATACAGGTGAGACCAACAACAATATGTCAATTAAATTGTGTTTTCTGCAGTGTTGATGCTGGGCCTTTCACGAGGCGTAGGCAAAGTGAGTATATAGTTGATCTGAGGCATATAATTAGGTGGATTGATAAGGTCCGTGAATTGAAGAATAATGAGATTGATGAGGCATTAATAGATGGTGTAGGAGAACCCACGACGTATAATAAACTTCCCGAGCTCGTATATGAGTTGAAGATGAGGTTTCCTAGAGTCGCTGTGGAGACACATGGGCAGTTGCTCTCTCATAAATTAATTGATGAGCTTGAGAAAGCTGGTTTAGATAGAATTAATTTAAGTATTGATACTCTTGATCCTGTTAAAGCAAGATTTCTCCAAGGTGTTAATTGGTATGATGTTGAGAAGATCAAGAGATTAGCTGAGTACATAATTAAGAATACAAGAATTGATATTCACTTAACACCGGTCTGGATCCCCGGAGTCAATGATGAGGATATCGAGAATATTATTAGGTGGGGTTTATCAATTGGTGTTGGTAAGAGATTTCCTCCATTTGGTATCCAAAAATACATGATCCATAGGTATGGGAGAAGGATTAAGGGGGTTAAAGATGTTGCTTGGGGTCACTTCAAAGAATTTCTAGAGAATCTTGAGAAGAAGTATGGTGTTCCACTCTACTACAAAAATATTGATTTCGGTATAAGAAGAACGAAGCCGGTGCCTACGAAATACGATGTTAGTGAAAAAATATTTGTGAAGATCGTTGCTCCCGGATGGTTTAAGAAAGAGGTTTTGGCTGTAGACTTGGATGAGGAGATTACTTTAACAATAATTGATATAGATGATCCTGATAGATTTATTGGGAGAAGAGGCTGGGTCAGAGTTATTGAGAACGCTGATAATATCTACATCGCTACTTTAATTAACTGACCCCCCCCGCCCTAAAGAGCCGGGGCTTTCAGTTGTAATTATCTCTTTATCTTAGTCCTACATATTGGGCATATATCGAATCTCTTCAAACTCCTATAGCCACAAACTGGGCATATATAGTATCTTAATCTACTTCTACCAGACATCCTATATTTTATGCTTACACTACCTATACCAAGGATCCTGGCTACTCTATGTATGAATGAGTCATCTGATACTATAGTTGTTTTATAACCATTTCTTTGTAGCTGATAGGCTAATGCCAGAATCTTTGTATCGGTATCTGAGAGAGCCTCCTCCACACCTATTTCCTTCGCGATCTCTTTAATGTATCTAATATTTTCTTGAGAAGGTTGAGTAATTCTTATCCTGCCACTAGCTATTACGAGACCTAATTTATCTCTAGACTCCTCGTCAACTACTTCCTCAATTGCTTCGGGAACTGTATATATTTCTTGTGAAGAAGTTAAGCTCTGTATAGCGAATAATCCCGCGGTATCCAGTATTAATACTTCCTTATTTTCTTCCGAAGATCTCCTCATATAATCTCTCATCCTCATGAAATCTAATTATTTTTGCTGGCTGAGGATATCTCCTCACAATTATGTTGCTCCCAGGTTTAACAGAGACTCTCTCGTAACCATCTATTACTACTTCTCCTGGAAAAGACTCTTCTCTTAAACGAATATTCACAGTAGACTCTATAGGGATCACAACAGGTCTTGGCCAAGTATATATTGGGGCTAGTGGCGTTATAACCATGGCTCTAACAGATCTATCTAGTAAAGGTCCTCCGGCAGCCAGTGAATAAGCACTGGATCCTATAGGTGTCGCAATTATTACACCATCACCTTCTAAATAGTAGATAGGATGATTATCTTTATACACACTGAATCTTATTACTCTCGATCTGAGATATTCGACTGATGCTGTTACCAGGATCTCGTTTATAGCAGGTGGGTAAGATACTCCCTCAATTTCTGCATAGATTCTATCATACTCCCTTATCACGTATCTCTCTTCTAAGAGATCTCTTAATCTATCCTTGATCTCTATTGGTGATACGTCTAGGAGAACACCTCTCTTACCCATCCTAACAGTTACGAGAGGAATACTCCTCCCCCGGAGTTCGTGAAGAACTCTAATAACGGTTCCGTCTCCCCCAACAACAATTATGACATCGATATCATCTCTTGATATATCGAATTCAGAAGCCTCAGGAATTAATGATCTCAGTTTCTTTTCAACATATACCTCAACTCTCTCACTTCTTAAGTAGTCATATATTTTTTGGACTAGTGAATAGGCTGATTGACTATCTTTCTTAAAATATAGTCCTATTTTCATCAGATACTAATCCCATAAAAATAATATTCCTGAGATATATAACGAGATGATTTCTGAGAGCTGATTTAACCTAGAGAATCACTTGAGTACTAGTATTGGTAGTAATCCACTGAATAAATTGATTCCTAGGAGAATATTTATCTTAATTATTGCTGGTGCGAATACAACTGATAATGTGTTAAGTACTTTTATCAATGGATTAATTGATGGCCCAGCAGTGTCTTTGAATGGGTCTCCGACCGTGTCTCCTATAATCGCTGCCTTATGAGCATCAGAGCCTTTCTCACCGCTCAACTCAATGTATTTCTTAGCATTATCCCATGCTCCCCCAGCATTAGCCATTAAAAGTGCTACTGGGACCCCCATCACTAATGCCCCAGCGATTAATCCTATTAATCCTTGCCAACCTAATAATACTCCAGTCAACACCGGTGTTATAATAGCTATTAGACCTGGTTTAAGAAATTCTTCTAGTGCTCTCTTAGTAGTTATATCCACGACCCTTGAGTAATCAGGCTTAGCTTTCCACTCAAGTATCTCAGGCTTCTCTCTGAATTGTCTCCTTATCTCCTCCACAACCTCCATCGCTGTTCTACTAACTGAGCTCAGTGTTCTGCTAGTGAATATGTAGACTAGCATTGCTCCTATGAAAGCTCCTATTAGAAGATTCGGGTTCACCACACTTATACTAGATACGATATCGAATAATTTATCTATTCCAATAACCTTGACTATCTCGAATATTAATGCTATGAATAGAACTAAAGCTGCTAATGCCGCACTAGCTATCGCGTAGCCTTTAGTTGATGCCTTTGTTGTGTTCCCAACCATATCTAGTTTATCAGTTCTCTCCCTAACATCATCAGGTAAATGAGTCATCTCAACAACTCCGTTAGCATTATCACTTACGGGACCGAATGAGTCTGATGTTATTATTATACCAGCCATTGAGAGTAGTCCTGTTGAAGCTATAGCTGTACCGAAGACCCCCGCCAATAAACCTCTGTAGCCCCCATATACACTACTAATCAAGTCTCCGACTGCGATGTAACCAAGTATATAAGCTACTCCTAATATTCCTAATATGGCTGTGAGAGCTGGAATAGCGCTTATTAAACCTGTTGAGTATCCCTCGAGTATAACAGTTGCAGCACTTATTCGTGCTTGACCCGCGATTCTTCTAACAGGATTATAATTATACGCTGTGTAGTACTCAGTTATCCTCAGAATAATTGGGGATAGTATAATTCCTAGTGAAACTATTATTGTTAATAGAATCGCTTTTTGAAGTGGCAGTATAAATAGATTAGCTAAAGCTATTAAAACAATTGATACTAAAGCCACTAAATATATTGATCCTGAGATACTCTTCATAGGATCAGTAATATTCCTAGTCTTAATCAAAACCACGCCTAGGAATGTTGCGAGGAGAGCTAATGCTCCGTAGAGTAGAGGTAGCTCAACATATATTGATTCGAGACCTAATATAGCTGCTAGAAATATTGTTGCTGTTAGGGTTACGATGTATGATTCAAATACATCAGCAGCCATACCAGCTACATCACCCACGTTATCACCGACGTTATCAGCTATTACACCAGGGTTCCTAGGATCATCTTCAGGTATCCCCTTCTCTACTTTACCCACTAAATCAGCTCCTAGATCAGCTGCTTTAGTATAGATCCCCCCACCCACTCTCATAAATAATGTGACTAGACTAGCGCCGAAACCAGTGGCTATGAGAGGAATAATCCAATCCTTAGATAACGAGGAATATACTATATATAGTATTGATATTATTAATATAGCGACACCCGTAAGTGATAAACCCATAACAGCACCTGCTCTCCACGAGATCTTGAGAGCCTCATCAAGACTCTTTCTCGCGGCCTCAGCGGTTCTCGAAGCGGATCTTGTCGTAACA
>CAZFDB010000009.1:0-6941 GCA_964517475.1 uncultured Desulfurococcaceae archaeon
TTTAGCAGCTTTCTTAACACTAATATTCATATCACTAGTAGCAGGAGGCGGAGGATTATTTTTCCAAGCGCCAACAACAGGTCTCGATAAATTAGGCAAGTATATAGGTGCGGGATTAGCCATAGGGCTAGCGGCATTGGGTGCTGGATTAGCTATTGGTATAGCAGGTGCTGCCGGTTTCTCGGCTATGGCTGAGAAACCCGAGTTATTTGGTAGAATATTCTTAATAATTGTATTAGCTGAGGGATTAGGTATATATGGCTTGATCATAGCTATTCTACTGATACTACTAGGCTAGAGCTAAACAAGTAAAAATAAATATTTACTTACTGATTAAAGCTTTTATAAATTCATCAATATTTTTCTATCTGAGAAGTATATGTCGGAGAAGCCCCCATCTAAATATGGTGAAGAATTCAGTAAATGGTACGATTGGGTATTGGATGCAGCGGAAATCTATGACTACGGTAGATACCCTGTTAAAGGAATGGGTATATGGAGACCATATGGATTCAAGATCAGAGAATTAGTTCTTCAAAAGCTAAGAGAACTTTTAAACGAGACGGGTCACGAAGAAGTTCTCTTCCCACTACTAATAACAGAGGATATGATCAGGAAAGAAAGTGAGCATATTAAAGGTTTTGAGAATCAGGTGTATTGGGTTACTCATGGAGGTCTAGAAGCATTAGATCTAAAATTAGCTCTGAGACCCACAAGCGAGATCCCTATAACCTATATGGAGGCTTTATGGTATCATAGTTATAGAGATCTTCCAAAGAAACTATATCAAATCGTCAGCATGTTTAGGTATGAGACTAAGTCTACGAAAGCCATGATTAGAGTTCGTGAAGTAACAACTTTTAAGGAGGCTCATACACTCCACGAATCTTTTGAAGATGCTGATAAACAAGTTTCTGAAGCCATAGAAATATACAGTAAATTCTTTGATGATCTAGGGATTCCTTACATTATATCTAAGAGACCAGAGTGGGATAAGTTTCCTGGAGCGGTATATACGGTTGCTTTTGACACATTAATGCCTGATGGAAGAGCTCTCCAGATAGGCACTGTTCATCATCTTGGGCAGACATTTACTAGAATATTTGAGGTGAGAATACATTTAAGAGATGGATCTATGGATTATGGGTGGCAAACAAGTTATGGTGTCTCAGAGAGAATAGTTGCGGCTCTCATAAGTATTCATGGGGATGAGAGAGGACTTATACTCCCCCCCAAATACGCCCCAATACAAGTAGTGATTATACCAATACCCTCAACCGTAAGCGAGGAGGAGACAGAGAGAGTATGGAGTTATGCTAAAGAGATCGAGTCTATGCTCAGGGACGCGGGGTTTAGGGTATATTGCGATCTAGATAAAGAACTGAAACCAGTTGATAAATTCTATAAATACGAGATAAAAGGTGTGCCTATTAGAGTAGAAGTTGGTCCTAGGGAACTTGCTAATGATACAGCAACTATATTCAGAAGAGATCTTTTGAAAAGAGATGTTGTTAAGAAGAGCGAATTAATAGATAAAATAAGAAGCTTGCATAGAGAGATAGAAGAGAATCTTAAGAACAGAGCTTGGAGTGAATTTCGTAGAAATATTAGGAGAGTAAGATCCCTTGAGGAAGCCGATGAGATATTGAAGAAAGAAAGTGTTATAATAGAGATACCATGGTGCGGATCAAGGATTTGCGGTATAAAACTTTCTGAGAGATGGGTTGGTGTGGATCTCTTGGGGAGCCCATTAGAACCAGTAGATCTAGGAGACTCGAAATGCCCTATATGTGGAAAACCGGCTAAGACCCTGGCTAGATTAGCACGAAAATACTGATTTAAAATTAATAAAGTTAATGAGAATATTATTGATCTAGTAAGTAATTTAAGTTATTGGTGGTTCTCTCTTTACTTAATACTAAGATAATTTTAGTTAGGTATGGAAGACTATGAATATGAAAGAGGAGTTAAGTATCTTAATAACAGGTGCTACAGGTTATCTAGGTAGCCATATTACTAAGAGAGCTTTGGAGAGAGGGCACAGAATAATTGCTGTTATTAGAAGCAAATCATCGTTTAATAAACTTGATCCCGAGGTTAAAGAGATTTTTAAGAAATTCTCTGAGAAACTATGTTTTGTTGAAAATAATTTAGAGAGGATTGAGTCATTAGATGATTTGGTGAAAAGATCTTATGAGTGTTTCAGGAGAATCGATGTATTGATCAATAGTGCTGCCATTTGGGATGACACTGATCCTTATAAATTATCTTATGATAAATGGATCAGGATTCTCACAGTGAATCTCATAGTACCGTATATACTCTCTCTCAAAATCTCGGATCACATGAGTAGTAGAGGGGTTATAATAAATCTATCCTGCTTAACATCAACTCGAGGACACCGAGTTTACGGGGTCTTAAAACCGTCTCCAGCATATATCGCCTCTAAAACAGCTCTGAATGCCGTAACCAGATACTTAGCAGATCTCCTAGCTTCTAAAGGAATAATTGTGATAGGTATAGTTCCGTCATGGGTTGAGAAACCTGAGATCTCCAGATATCGTGAGTATATATCAAGAAATATTCCTCTAAGAAGAGCTGCTGATCCTCAGGAAGTAGCTGATTTAATAATATTATTGGCTGAGGAAAGAATACAGTATCTTAGTGGAAGTATTATCGAGATACCAGGTGCTCTATGAATTCATGTTAAATTATGTTCTTCTATATATGATCCCTTTCCCACCTCTAGGATGCTCCCACTTTAGAGAAGCTGGATCACTTAACACTCTACAAAGACCACACTCAACACATTCTTCGTAGTGAAAAACTAATTTGTTTTCCTCCAAAACATAGCATCTCATAGGACAAAGTCTCGTCAAAGCTTTTACTGAAAGATCCTCTTCTTTCAAAATCTTTATATGAGGCTCTCTATCTATTTCCCAGATATTCCTCCTTATAAGTTCCTCAATCCTAAATCTCTTAACACTGCCGTAGGTCATAGGTTTCTAACCACCTTGAAGAGATTAGATAACAACTTAAGTAAATTTACTCTATGAGTTTTTACGGAGTTATATATACTACTGAGGATCTTTGGTTCTTCATAATCAGCCTCAAATATTCTCACAAAGCTCTCAATAGATATTTTAGGGATTTCATTAAAGAAGAATGTATCGTGCATAACCTCGCTAACGCCTTTATGATTTAACAACTCCTTATATATGTAGCTACTCTTTATCTTATCCTCATAGATCCTTAGTATCTCTTCATCAAATTTCTTACGATTAAATGCCTCTAAAACAACCTCCGCCGCTAATTTACCACTGTAAACAGCAGTATCAACTCCTCTGAAGGTATACCCAGCGTTTACTAGAAATCCTGCTGCATCCCCTACTACTAGAAATCCTGGATAATACAATTTCTTAGGCATAGTTTTCAAACCACCTTCTAAAACTAATCTTCCACCATACTCAATGATCTCAGCTTCAGACCAATATCTGTAGAAGTAGGGATGAGTTCTGAAATTCTCTAAGAGTTCTGAGATATGCACATCTAATTTATTCTCCTCAGCCGCTTTAGCAGCAGGCAACACACTTAACACCAATCCTATAGATAAAGTATCTCTCATGGTGTAGATGAAGCCTCCACCAGGGATACCTCTAGTTATATCACCAATAACTAGCCACGATAAACCTTCATCTTCGCTTAGACCCAACCTCTCCTCAATTAATTTAGGATCTATTTTAAGAACTTCTTTAACACCTACACCTACTTGATCAGGGGTTAGTCTAGGTGTCAGACCTAGTTTCTCTAGAAGAATCCTATTCACGCCCTCGGCATCTATCACTATATCAGCATCAACGGTGTCAGAACCGCTTCGGATACCCACTACTCTCTTATTCTTAACAATTATTTCATCTACCTTCATCTTATCGATATATAGAGCTCCCGCCTCCTCAGCTTTCTTAACCATCCACGCAACAAGTTCCGTGAGATATGTTGTGAATGCTACTCTACGACCTAGTTTATACTCTAATGTAAGAACTCTCTCGCCCCAAACAATACTAAATCTCTCCTTAGTGACCCATCTATGTATAGGAGCCTCTCTATCTAGCTCCGGCCACACCTCTCTTATGGGTTGAGCATATGCTTTCCCACCCCACAACATCTTACTACCAGGCTCAGCCCCTCTCTCTACGAGAAGAACTTTTAGACCTGCCTTAGCAAGTAGGTAAGCTACACTACAACCAGCAGGTCCTGCACCGACTATAACCACATCAAATTTATATTGCTCGGTCAAAAAACTCCTCTCTACCTACTGACTCTTCTTAAGCCTCTCTATAAGTTTAGGTACCACCACAAATAGATCTCCTACCACACCATAATCTGCTATCTTGAATATTGGTGCGTCAGGATCCTTATTTATAGCTATTATAATCCTCGAATCCTTCATACCGACCACGTGTTGAGGAGCTCCTGAGATACCTACGGCTATGTAAATATCTGGTTTAACTATTTGTCCTGTGAGACCAATCATTCTATCTGGAGACGCCCATCCAGCATCTACAGGCGGTCTCGTTGAACCTATCTCCGCTTTCAGGATCTTAGCTAACTCCTCAAGTAATTTAAATCCCTCCGCCTTAGCTCCTCTACCACCGGCGACTATGATCTTTGCTTTCGATAAATCTACCCGTCTCTCTATTTTTTGTATCTCAAGAATCTTTGTTAAACCTATTCTATCTTGAGGCACATCAATACTCCACGAAATAATTTCTCCTGTTCTACCAGGATCTTTCTGAGGGATCTCGAAGAGACCTGGTCTCATAGATATTATCACAGGTCTCTTATCGTAGGAGACTACTATCGCGTTTATCTCACCTCTAAAAACTTGTCGCGTCATATAGATCGCTTTCCCATATCTCGTACCTGTTCTGGGATCCACATATTCTCCTATCTCAATATCTATACAATCACTAACAGATCCTACACCTAATCTAGCCGCTACTCTCGATGCTAATTCTCTATAAAGAGTTGTTGATGAGAATAAGATTATATCTGGAGTGATTTTTCGAATCAACTCACTTAACACGTATGTGTAGATCACCACATCATAGCTAGCCAATACAGGGTTCTCAACAACATACACTACATCTGAACCATATTGTATCACTTCTTTAGCATATTGAGAAACATCTTTACCCAATATAATAGATCCTACCCTACCACCTAGCTTCTGTGAAAGTTCTCTCGCCTTACGCAAGAGTTCTAATGAACGATTCTTAGGACCGGATTCATCGGCTTCAACATAAACATATACATCTCCCACAGCAATCAGCCTCCCAGAGATATATTATCTTTCCTCAATTCTTCAAACAATTTATCTAGTGCCCGATCAATGTCTTCATCATATATTATCTTCCTCTTTCTCCTCACCTCAACAGGTTTAACACTCACTAATCGAATACCTGTCTTAATCATCCTCTCTTTCAGAATATCATTGATATTTAGCGAGATTATGTTTTTTCTCCTAGCACTTATAACATCTCTCAGTGAAGGTATTCTAGGCTCATAACTCGTATCAGCAATTGCTAAGACGGCGGGCATCTTAACCTCCACGATCATGTAGCCGTCTTCAATAATTCTCTTAACAACAACGTTATTCTCTTTAATCTCCAATACCCTATCCACATAAAACACACTTGGGACATCTAATATCTCTCCCAATTGAGAAGGTACTTGACCAGAATTAGTATCTGAAGCCTCCACACCGGTGAGGACAAGATTTATCTCGCCGTATCTCTCTCTAATCTTCCTTAAACCTAAGCTAATCACATATGATGTTTGTAGGGTATCGTAATCATATATTGAGGGATCAATAATATATATAAACTCATCTACACCCATTGCAAGTATTTCTCGATATATATCTGAGAGGCCTGGTAGTCCTATTGATAACCCGATGATCCTTCCACCATACCTCTCTCTTAATTGAAGAGCTGCCTCGGCAGCATATTTGTCCCCAGGATTAGGTACATACTTGACTTGACTAAGATCTAATTTACCCCCAGGAGATATACTTACAGGAGACTTAGGATCAGGCACAGGTTTAACTAAGACAACGATGTTCAGAGACATGTAAAACACCTTATTCTGAAGAAAATATCTAGACTAGGATTACTTATCTTATGAATTCTCTACCTAAAACTTCTCTAGCAATAATTAATTGCATAATCTCTAAGGCACCTTCAGCCCAATCATAACTCTTGACAGCTTTCATAGCTAGGGCAACAGGATTCTCTTCGGTGTATGAATAAGCACCCATCCATCTCATAGCATCATCAATAACAGCCTTAGCTGTTTCAACAGCGAAGTATTTCGCCGCAGCAGCATATTTTGTGACTTCGAACCTGCTTATCTTACCCTCCATCTCTTTCTTAATAGCCCATAGAGCTTTGTAAGCTAAATTGTAAGCAGCCTCAGCACGAGCCCAATTCTCAGCTAATTGAAACTGTACGCCTTGGAACTTCGCTATAGGTTGTCCAAAAGCTGTTCTCTGCTTAATGTATTCTGACGCTATCTCTAATGCTCTTTTTGCACCTACAGAGCATGCTAATGCTATATATGCTCTAGCATGATCAAATCCTTCCATAGCTATATAGAATCCTCTGCCCTCATCACCTATTCTATAATGCTCAGGAACTCTCACATTCTCCATTGAGAAACTGCCGAAAGACCAGCCTTTTCTACCGAACTCCTTCTCTAATCTATAGGTGATCCCAGGAGATCTCATCGGTACATAGAAGAAAGTCATTCCTCGATGTTTAAGCTCCTTATTAGTATATGCAAGCGTTAAATGACCACCTCCTTCAGGGAATTGCTCTCGTGCTTCTCTGATACCAGATATATATGCTTTTTCTCCATTCAATACGTAGAACTGACCATCT
>CAZFDB010000009.1:6951-7169 GCA_964517475.1 uncultured Desulfurococcaceae archaeon
GGCTATACCTATCCAAAGTCTTCCTTTAGCAGCTTTCGTAATAATCTCTTCATTAAATTCCTCCCTCCCATATTTAGAGGCTAAATAGCCCCAGGATGTATGTACGAGATACGCAACAGCTAATGAAAACGTGAGATCCGCTCTAACTATCTCTTCTAATATGACACCAGCTGTTATAGGATCTAGACCTAATCCACCGTATTTCTCTGGGAAAACAA
>CAZFDB010000009.1:7179-13991 GCA_964517475.1 uncultured Desulfurococcaceae archaeon
AATTTAGCTAATCCCTCAATAATATCATCGGGTACTCTTCGTTTCTCCTCGAACTCAATTATTTTAGGAGCGATGTATTTCTCAGAGAATTCTCTTATGGCTAGTCTAAGTTCTTCTTGCTCTTTAGTGAACTCGAAATCCCATGGCAAAATTAGAACACCAATACAATAGTACTTAGTTAAATGTTAAATATATATTACTATTCGCTAAATCTTCCAATACATTAAAAATTATTTTCAGCGTCTGGTGTCTTAATCATCTAGCTCATCGTTAATACCATTCATCATCTATTAAAATATTTCTCAATAGACTCTTAAGTAAATATTCATTAGATTATTCATATCTCTCCTCTAAGACGAATTCCTTAGCTAATGCTCTAGGAGCCGTGATCAATTTTCTCAGGAGAAATCCTCTTACCAAGACATAGAGTAGAGCCGCTAAGAGATAAGGTATTAAACTAGCTAGATCTGTTGAGAGAGGAATCACACCACTAGTTTGTAGAGTTATGCTTAGAAAAGAAGTCATTCCTATGAAGATCCCTAGAACAATTCCTATGAGAGGATTCCATAGAGAAGCTGGAGTCACGGCAACGATTATGTAGCCCCATCCACTAGTTATACCTTCTCTCCATATAACAGATATCATGGGCATAAGAATCATTAGAGAACCCATTACTCCACCTAAGAATCCTGAAAATATTGTGCTTAACGCTCTTATTCTCCACACATTTATTCCTATCGAGAAAGCTGTGTAAGGATCCTCTCCAACAGATCTTATCACCAAACCTATTCTTCTCCGCATCAATATATATAGCGAAATTGAGACTACTAGAGATAATATGAATACTAGGAATATAGTGAAGTCTTCTGATAAGACAACAAGTTTACTTTGGGGAAATCTAGGGACGAGGTTCCCAATAATGATAGATACTGCAGAGAATAAACTTGATAACATTATCCCTGTCACAATCATGTTAAGAGGTAAATAGATCGAGAATAGAACTAGAAATAACGCCGGCAGAATACCTGAAAAGGTACCTATTAATAACCCTAGGAAACTATTACCGAAATATATCGCGGTGGCATATGCTGAGGCGGCTCCTAAAGCAATAGATCCTTCAATAGCTAAATTTACTACACCAGATTTCTCTGAAATTATCTCTCCTAATATCCCGAGTATTAATACACTACCCATACCAAGGATCTGGAGTATCAGTGTTTCGAATACCATCCTAGTCTCACCTCATATCGAAGAAGAAGTTCTGTTAAAAGAACAGATAAAAGTGCTAGTCCCACAATTGCGACACGTATCACCAATGATGCGGATAATGAGACTATTATGTATCCTAAAGCTAGAATATATGAGTATAGAAGAACTATATATGGATTCCTCACCGATAATATAGCTATGCTAAGAGATACGTAGCCCAGTCCAAAACTCATAGAACCTATACCTATCTTAGCATTCTCATTATAATAAATCACTCTAGTTCCTCCTAGAAGTAGCTCTGCTGATGCTAATGATAACACAACTGAGCTTATCAATAAATTCAGAAGAATATACCTCGGTATATTAACACCTGATATAGATGCTGTTTTAGTAGAGTAGCTTAGTAGGCGGAGAGAGAATCCTGCTCTAGTTCTCGTAAGTAAATAACTCAACGTAATGGTTGCTATAACCACCCCAATAATCGACTCTATAGATACCCTCCCCAAGAAACCATAGAGTATATTACTCTGAGACACATAATGAAGATTAATACTAGGATCTATTGGAGGACTTCTAGGTCTCGCCAGCTCTCCCCTGAATACATGTGCTACAATATGATTAATTATGAATAAAGCAATAAAATTCTGAAGAAAACTTAGCAGTACATCACTACTATCTAAATAGATCTTAGCTAAATAAGGTATGGAAGCCCACGCAATCACTAGCAGAATAGATACAATGAATCCTCCCAAGATCCCTAGATCATATATACTTGCTATGAGAAAACCTAACATGCTAAGCGCGACAATACCTTCACCACCTAAATTAATATAACCTCCCGCAACATTAATCAGTAATGCTAATGATAGCAATGCTATAATTACCGTATATCTTATCACTTCGGGAGATGCTAGATTCGTGTAATCTAATAATACTCTAGTTAAATCTCTTATCTCAAATCCTGTAGATAACATCAAAACTATGATCCCTGTGAAAACAACGAGAACATACATTATCACTGAGGTTAATACTAATCTAATTAGTGAGGGTTCCTCACTTCGTCTCTTAACATACGCTAGGATCATGAGATCATTTCCCTCCAAATAACCATAGGATCTTTATATGCCTCATTCATATTAATTTCCACGGATCCTCTCTCACTTAAGACATATATTCTATCAAATATTCTAAGAGCTTCTTCATAATCATTCATTATAAGTAGAAAAGATGTACCCGCAGACTTCAGCTTCTTAAACAAATTAATAGCCATTTCATAACCTAAAAGATCTAATCCGCTGAAAATATTATGAGCCACAACTAAACTTGGTTTAGTACACGTCAATATAGATAGTATCATTCTACTAATATTACCTCCGGAAAGCTCTGATACATAGGACTCCTGAGATCTGTAAACTACAGAGGTCTCGGATAAGCATTTAATAATCTCATTATTTCTCAGACCCCACAACCCCATCATTTCACGTATCTTATACTTCGGCGAGATAAGATCTAATTTATTATCTGGGATGAAAAATATTCCCTGTGAAACTCTTTTATAAGGAGGCTCCTTAGTTACATTCATGCCTCTATAGAGTATTTCGCCTCGAATACTCCTTCTGAAACCTGCTAGTGTATCAAATAATTCTTTATCTCCCTTCCCTGCTATAGATACCACCGAAACTATTTCTCCCTTACGTACATAGATATTTATTCTCTCAATATCTTCTCTCACGATGATTTCTTTCAACTCAATTATCTTATCCAAAGATTTGCTCTCGGTGGTTTCACGACTAATTACTTCACCAGATATATCCTCAAAATATATCCCTCCTGAGTTATTCTTGTGTCCAAACATGATCTTAAGAATCTCATCGTATCTCTCTTTTATATTATCTCTGATGTCAGCCACGATCCTACCTTTTCTCATGACATAAACTCTATCAACAAGATCCATTACAGCTGATATTTTATGAGAACTTATCAATACACTATTTCCTTCCTTAACATATTTGCGAAGAAAATCAGTGAACTCTTTATCAGTTGTAAGAAGAATATTTGGCTCGTCTAATAAAAGTACTCTAGCACCTAGAGCCAGTGATATTAATGTATAGAGTTTTTGTCTCTCAAGAATAGTCATTTCAGAAACTTTCTTGTCAAAATCTATTTTTAAAACATATCTAGCACTACACTCCTTTAATATACTAGACGCATCTCTTACATCCTTCTTGAGTAATAGCTTGAGATTCTCGGTACCAGTCATAGACTCTACTAATCTGGGGAATTGCTGAACATAGAATATACCTATACTCATCGAGTAACTCGGATCCATATAATATCTCTTGTTCCCATCAACATAGATCATGCCATCATCAGGTCTATATAAACCGTATAAAATACTCATCAGAGTAGTCTTACCCGCCCCATTCTCACCGAGTAATCCTACAATCTCTCCCGAACCAATATAGAGAGAGACATTATCAAGAGCTTTTAAAGAACCAAAAAATTTCACTATTTTATCTAGTCTTATCTCCAATTTTTACCTCCAACCAAAGTATTTTATATCTTGCCTAGATTAACTACACCTTTAACAAACCAGTCAATATACCATATATCGTAATATCTCATTCTAACTCCTTCAGGGACTCTTAATCTACTCTCGGTATCGTATAGAGGTCCTGTGAATGGATCGAAACCAACATTACTTTCTTTCATAGCGTTATATCTATCTAGAGCTAGTTGATAAACACTCTTAGTTTTACTATCAACCTTATCTACTACTTTGATCTGTTCTAACTCGTCTTTGAATTTAGGATTAACAAATAAGCCAAAATCAGCTCCTACATCAACAGCGTTTTGTGCTAAGAGCCACCAATAATCAACATTCTTTAAATTAGTTGTGTTATAAACACCTGCCCTAACCTTCATTACAATATCTAGGTAAATAGGTCCCCAGTTAACTAATTGTCCTGAGACAACAACGTCGGGACCATACTTATACATTGGGCTGTAGTGCCCAAACACATATATTTGTCTACCTGCTTTATAGAGACTTTCTGCATACTCAACTATAGCACTTGAATCCTCTGTGAAAACTAATACATCAACACCGTATCTCTCCACAAGAACAGATGCTGCCGCCCTAGCTTTCTCAGGATTATACCAAGCACCTATCTCAATTACATAAACCGTTATATTCTTCCCTAGCTGAGACCCTGTTTCTATAGCACCTATAGTGAATGCATTGATATGTCTAATAACCTCCGGTATTAGGTGTGCAGCTACATAACCTATCTTACCCGTCTTTGTTAAGGCACCCGCCATCAAACCGTTAATATAATATGCTTGGTAAAGATCTGCGAAATATGTTCCTAGATTAATATCTCTCTTATCACCCGAGCAGTGGAAGAAGATCACGTCTCTATAAGTCTGCGCAGCCTTAACCGTAGCGTCCATAAAATCATAACTTGTTGTAAAAACAATATGTGGTTTAAAGACTCTTACCTGTGTTGATATTTCATCAAATGCTTTTGCGGGATCCACGCTTTCGAGATATCTTGTTTTTACCCATGGAAGAAGAGACTCAACATATCTTCTACCAACATCATGAGCATGTGTCCAGCCCAGATCCCCTATAGGACCTACATATATGAATAATACTCTCAACTCTTCTTGCTGAGGAGATGGGGTAATCATCTGCGGTTTATAGTAATAAGATGCTACCACGAAGCCTAATCCAACACCTAGAGCTATTAACACAATTGTGTAAATTGATAAAAAGATCTTAGACATCATATCAATTCCCAATATACAAAATTACTCAAAATTTAAAAGATACCGCAACAAGATCCTCTCGAATCACAAATCTTTTTAATATTCTTATATAAATTGTTTCCAAAGCAGATTATTGCATAAGAACAAATTTACAATTGAAAGTCTCGTTCTTTAGGGCGTGATGATGGGAAAAGTTCATAAGTTTCGTACCCTGTAATATTCTTGATGATGATATCGGTGAGAGTATTATTTAAGATGGGGTTCTCTGACCACCCCAACTACCCCGCAAATAACAGATGCAGCCCCGAATAGATGCGGGGAACCAATGAACCGCCTTTCAGGGCAGAGAGGGAGGTCAGCTATATCTCTAGAGATAAAATTAATTTAGGTATCCCATGATCTTCTGAATACAGCTTCGAAACATAAATTCATTTTTCTCTCTTCTCTCTCTCGGACAATAAACTACTTAAAGCTGTTTGCAACCTTTCGTAGAGACGTGATGCTTCAGCAATTTCTTGATTTAAAACCTCTAAAGATTTCCTTAGATCACTTTCTTTATCACTTAATATTTTCAATGCATCATCAATAGATACTTCAGCTAAGTATTCTCCTCCTATATGAGCAAGAACTTTATCTTTCGAAGTAACTACTCCTTTAACATATACATGTCCTCGTCTATCAATACCCATTAATATCTCAGTTGATTGAAATTTTCTGAGACCCTCCAAAGCCTCCCTGGCTATATTTATTTCTTCAATTTCTTGAAGTATGATACCCAGATTTTGTTGCAGAACTCTTAGGTATTCCTCAACTCTACTTAATTCAGTAGCCAGCGCCTGTATTTTCTGCTCATCACCGGATATCTTTTGACTAGACAATTTCGAAACCCTCTATACGTGATAATTCTCTAACCACAGGATCCTTAACTTCCTCAAGAGATATCTCTTCTACTCTTAAAACACGTATATGCTTCCTCTTCAATTTATGTTTACTACCCAGCAAAGAATATATTTTCTCCAAAGCATCTTTCTCACCTAAGGCTCTCGTCTCCACAACAAATTTTCTCCACTCAGGATACTTATCATGCCCAAACAATGCTAAACCCACTACTCTATAGATCTTAACTTCGCCCACTCTATCCACTCCCCATACCTAATATTCTTGAAATTCTTAAAATCTCAGGCCCCGTAGTATTTAGTCCAACAATTGCTCCCTTATCATTAGCTACGAGCCCAGATCTTACATAAGGCACACCGAAATTAACTGTGCCTACATCTATAGGTACTTTGAAGAACTCTTGGAGAAACTCAAGATCTTTTTTAGATGCGTCGGGGTGAACAATACCTCCTCGATTAGTCACCACTCCCAAGGAACCTATCGTGGGTATACTGGCTATCACCGCTCTCTCAACAGTTTCGACCTCGAGGATCTCCTTAACTGTTTTTATAACCTCGCTATCAGCTTCTCTGTAAACCAAGGCAGCTCTTGAATTAGCCAAGATAATATTGCCAATAGCGTTGGCACTTGTCTCAAGTATTTTTATGTTTCCACTAAACTCATTCTTAATTAATCGATACTCTTCTTCTCTTACTGTTCTAGGTAGGAGTATACCTTTATCATTCCCACTAATCATTACACCCACTAGATTGGTATCAGAGATCTTTGTCTCAATAATTTTTTTGATCCCTAGAACACTTCTAATAAGATTCTTCAAATACTCCTCGGTCCCTGGAGGAACTATAGAGATTTCGTTATTAACAAATATGTAGACCCCTATGTTAGGGTTTCTGTAAAAAGATGCTTTCTCCACTAAAAATCCTCTGAGACTACTC
>CAZFDB010000010.1:0-13573 GCA_964517475.1 uncultured Desulfurococcaceae archaeon
GGGATCTATAGATTCAGTAGAGGAGTTCTAGAATATGTTAATAAACTAGAATTATCTGATAGAGGAGAATATGAATTAACAGATCTCATTGAAATCGTTAGTGAAAAAGGTTATGAGATAAAACTTGTGAAAGGTTCAAGGGATCATTGGCTTGATATTGGTAGACCGTGGGATATGATTGAGATACATAAGAAATTGCTCAGCGAGTTGAATTCAAGAGTAATTAGAGGAAGAATAGATCCTGGTGTTCATATTGAGGGTCCAGTATATATTGGTGAGGGAGCTGTGATTAAGGGAAGCACGTATATTGAGGGCCCGGTATACATTGATGATGAAGCCTTGATTGGACCAAACTCGTATATAAGACCATACACCTACATAGGGAAGAGATCTAGGATAGGCTTCGCAACAGAGGTTAAGGAAAGTGTTATTTTCGAAGAAGCAAAGCTTCCGCATCTAAATTATGTGGGAGACTCCGTGATCTGTGAAAATGTTAATTTTGGTGCTGGAACCCTGATTGCTAATCTAAGATTCGATGAGGAGCCTGTTAAAGTAACTATAAAGGGAGTTAGGGTATCGAGTGGTAGAAGAAAATTAGGCGCATTTGTGGGAGGATACGTGAAAACAGGAGTTAACACGTCCATTCTACCAGGCGTGAAGATAGGAGCATACTCAATTATTTACCCGGGTGTCGTGGTAGGAAGAGATGTTGACTACGCCACGGTGGTCAAATCCTCACTTATATGATTCACTTATTATTTTCAGGCAGAATATGATTCGGAAGATCCTTGAGAAAACTTATGTATGATATATGTAAAAGTTCATCTGATCTCTGAATCACTTCTAGTCTTTTTCTTAACAATATGTTTCATGTATATAAAAGATGGTTCATAGACAACAATGAATATAATGAACAGGATCACTGCGGTTACATCTGGTAGAAAGAATACTAGGAGGATCCATGCAATTGTATAAAGAATCTTTCTATTCCTAATAAACTCTGAATTAGGGTTCAAGAACCCTAGCTCAGTAGCGATAATCATCGCTAGAGGTACCGCGAATACTAGTAAGGAACCCAGCATAGAAGTTATGACATCATCAATGAAATTAGATATATTCAGATAATACTGTGCACCCACAGAAACAGACCAGAAATAACCTGCTCTTACAACACTACGTGCAACAATAAAATATCCTACGAGCAACCCTAATAAAATATATATTGAGGCTACGAAGATGTATTTCTTCACTATCTTCTTCTCATGAGGATACAGAGCTGGCCAAATAAATGCTAGTAACTCATAGGCTACATATGGTGATATGAGTAGTATTGAGAGAGTAAGTGTTGTCTTGATAATAGTGAATATAGCTACTGTTGCTCCACCTGATATAATTGTTGTATTCTCCGGCAACATATAATCTTTTGTAAAAATAATGAATCTTGTGGTTAAAGAATCGTATCCCTGCCCACTTAATCGATTTAGAAAATCAATTACTGAAGCAATAACATGGTCCAGAGGATTACTTATGTTAACAAGATTCTTTCGAGGAATCTCTTCACTACTTGGTGTCACAAGATTCAGTGGAGCGAATAATATCACGGAGACTATCACATATACTATGAAGATTCTTATAATTCTCGTCCTAAGCTCGTCTAGGTGCTCAAGTAAAGACATTCTCTTCTCTTCAGGTGAGCTAAACATTATTACTACTTAACCCTCCTCAATACATTAATCGTAAAAGATATTATTAATAGGATTCATTACTAGATTTATTGATCAATATAGTTATTAAAAGAAACAGCACATTAATGATATCAATGAAATTTACTCAGCCCATCAACCCTAAATCATCGGGTCATACTATGTCAGCTTCATCATCTAATGAAATAATGTGTTAGTAAATATTTAGCTATGCCATATATATTTGCTACTTCGATAACTCCTCAACTACTATTCTATAGGATCCAGGTAATTTAGCCTTAGCTCTTCTAAGTGCCTCATATGCGAATTGAACATGATCTTTGTTATTAATATAAACCTCCATCACTATGTCATCTGGCTTTGTGAATGCTCCTGTCCCAATGGGTTTCCCAAAAGCTCTTCTCATACCCTCCTGCAAACGATCAGCGCCGGCGAATGCTAACATCTTATTCTCTCTAATTACCTGATGAGGATATTTTCTTATCACAAACATGTATTTGTCTTCACCAATATACTTGCTCAGGTATCTATGCGCATCTGCCCTAGCGGCTTCTAGAGCATTATGTCTTATCAATAATTCTCTTTCGGCAATAACTCTAACAACATATCTGTAGGATTGCTGTGAGTTGCCCATAACGAATTTTGTTATCTTAGGTGGTGGTATACCATCTATATACTCCTTCCTAGTATATGGAGGTTTCTTTCTCTCGGTGTAGCACCTCGCGGGTCTGAGAGGCATATCACTCTCAAAAAAATTATGTTTTGAGAGGTATATAAGCTAAGCTCTGATCCTATTTATAGTTTACATATGTAGAATAAATCATTAGACGAGAATCACTGTCTCTGGATCTTTAATAGAAATATTGAGCATCCGAACCAGCAATTTAAACAAAGATCATATCCTCTGAATCTACTAAAGATCCTCACTAGATTCCTCAGATTATTTTGAGTAATAACCGTTAGCCCTAGATACAGATACTCACGAATCAAGTATGGGTGTGAGAGAAGAATTATTATTGGGACCACCAAGTATATATACATTAGCTCAGCGATATAGACGAGTATATTCGGTGGTTTATAGAAATCTAAGATAAGTATCTTGTTATTAGCGGTGTACAACATATTAGTTATGGTTTTAGCTAAATCATAGACATCACGAAGCATAAAAGCTGATATTACGGTGTCCACGGATTTTTTTCTAAAGGGGAGATACTCAGCATAGCCTTGAACTATATCTACATAAGGATCTCCTCTATATATTATGTGTACTAATTCTAGAAAATCATTGGAGAGATCTAAGAAGATATAGAGTGGAGTTAACTTGAATCTTTTGTCTAGGAGTCTTAGGTATTGATGTGAATATTTATACATGACTCCCGAGCCACAACCTATGTCAAGTATTATTTTCCCAGAGAGATTATTTGCTAAGATCCTTCTAAAGATTTTGTCTAGACCCAGAATAATTTTGCTACTCGCACTCTCATAAACACCTTCTCTAGCTAATTTGGATAATGCTTCAATAACTCTATTCTTAATACGCAACACATCTCTATTTTCAGTGAGTAATTTCAACGATCAATACCTCGCAAAAAATAAACCTAAATTACAATTTAAGAATAAATTTATATAGATTGAGTATCATGGAGATAGATGTCAAGCTTGTTTCAGTAGTTAAGATATTGGGGGGAAGAACGATTCTTGGTAATATTAATCTCGAGATCCCTAGAGGAAGTATATCGTGTCTAGTAGGACCAAATGGTGCTGGGAAAACAACTACGATGAGAATTATAGCAACATTAATGAGACCTAGTAGTGGAGAGGTTTATATAGCTAATGAAAAGATTGATTACAGAGATCAAGATACTCTTCAGAGGATAAGAAAAATGCTCACATACTTACCCGAGGAAGCAGATACATACTCTAGATTAACGGGTCTAGAGTACCTAAGATTCTTTGCTGATATACATGGTGCCTCAAGAGAGGATCTCGAGCTCGGTATCGAGATCTCAGGTCTCTCAATAAATGATCTGAGGAGGAGGACCGGGACCTATAGTAGAGGTATGAGAAGAAGATTATTGATAGCACGTGCATTAATGACTAAACCTCGAATAGCTATATTAGACGAACCAACCTCAGGATTAGATGTTTTTTCATCTGTTAAAGTAAGAGATGTTATAAAGAGATTCTCTAAAGAATTTAGAAAAACAGTAATATTATCTACACATAATATGTTGGAGGCCGAGGACCTATGTGAGAGAATAGTGTTGATTAATCGAGGAAGAATAGTTTTCTCAGGAGAAGCTAGGGAGGCTATCGAGAAAACCGATACTAGCAATCTCGAAGAAGCATTCGTTAAATTATGTGAGGGGACTGGATACGCGTGAGTTAAGAGCTATTCTAAGAAAAGAATTATTTGAACTCATAAGAGACTATAGAACACTTCTCTTCCTGACTCTCATGCCTATGGTCACAATGCCTATAATTGCTTATCTAATGACGTCTCTTCAAATGATCCAGGTGCCATCAATACTAATAATCAACGAGGATATATCCTCAGGCTATATAGGCGATCAATACATCACATCATCTGAAATAGTGAATCTATTAAGAAGCAGATTATCTGAGAATGGTGTGAGGGCATACATTGATAAGAATGCTTCATCAATAGATCTTATGGTTATAGTACCGAGAGGCTTCGTAGAGAATCTCACGTCACTTAATAATCAAGCAGTCATACAAGTTTTTCAGGTGCCGGGTTCTTCGGCTTCTGATAAAGCCTACAACGCATTAGTATCTGTGGTAAATAGTTTATCTAAAACATTCTCAGATCTAAAAATAGAGTATCTTGGGAAATTAGCTGAGATCAAAATAACTAATCCAGAAGCTATACGAGAACCTGTTAGTGTGGGTGTAGTAGGATTCATAGCTCCTTCGGGAGCAGGTATAAGTTATGAGGAGGCTTGGAAGATATTTGTAGCGAAATTATTAGCCTTCTCACTAATCTTTGTATCTACTCCAGCAACCACGTATATAGTTGATTCAATATTGGGGGAGAAGGAGAGAAAGACATTAGAGATCTTGTTATCCACCCCATTAAATAAGAAGTATCTAGTTTTAGGCAAGGTATTTGCTAGTTCTGTAGTTGGGTTATTGGCCGCGATAATTGATGTAATCTCTATTATTTTATTCTTCGTAATATTATCTCTAGGATATGGAGTTCATCTAATGATTGACTCAACTCTTCTCTTACTTACCGGAGGAGTTGTTTATCTAACTACTCTATCCACTCTCTCAATAACACTTCCACTCATAATAAGATCCTCTACTATGAGAACTGCTCAAGTTGTATCCTCTGTTGTGACTATAGTGTCATCACTTATCTTCTTATCAGTTCTGTTTGTAGACCTCTACTCCCTTCCTCGTGAAATACTCTATCTACTTTCTCTAATACCATATACGAATAGTGTGTTGGCGATACAGTACTATGCTTTTGGTGACATGATACTCTCATCTACTCATATTCTTATTCTCATCGGATTATCGGTGTCGTTGATTATATTATCTTCGAAATTAATTGATGAAGAAAAATTATTATTGAAGCCACTTTAAAAAAATATTTAGGTTATGGTAGAGTGTATACTCCTCTCTCAACTCTCTTAACTAATCCTTTCTTAAGTAATCTGTTCAGTGCTCCTCTGACAGTATTATAGTTTAATCCAGTTACCTTGCTAATTTCTCTAGGTGTCATTCTCTGTTTACCTTTTAATGCCTCAAGTATCTTCTGTGTGCTACTCATGTGATCACCGTTTAGATTCAGATCTTAGGAGGTTAATAAATGTTTCTAGAATCAATTAATGAGATCTCTTTAAATACTCTCACAAGATACTTATCTTAAACGCATTAATTTTATACAATTTCATATTTATATGGAGATTTTTTTTGAGATATGAGATAATGTTCTTGAGTAGAGGGGGTCAAGGAGCTGTTACTGCATCAAGAATACTTGCAGTTGCTCTAGTTAAGGAGGGGCTGTATGCGCAGGCGATCCCTGAATTCGGTGCTGAGAGAAGAGGTGCTGTGGTAAGAACTTACATAAGAGTATCTACGGAACCTATTAAGACGCATGAGATAGTTAGAGAACCTAATCTATTAGTTATTTACTCAAAGAGTATATTGGATTACTTAGGTGATGGTGTCAAGGAGCTTCTAGACATACCTGAATCAATAGTTAATACACATTCTCTGAATAAGCTGTGGAGGAGAACATATATTGTTAACGCTACTGATATAGCTCTTAAACTCAATTTAGTTATTGCTGGGTGGCCTGTTGTGAGCACTGCTCTTCTCGGATCTATTTCTAGGGTGACGGGTCTTTATAAACTAGATACTTTGGAGGAGGCTATGAAGGAATTTTTCAGAGGATCTATTTTAGAGAAGAATATAGAGGCCGCGAAATTAGCTTATGAATTGACTCGTGAGGTGATTTAATTGAGGGATCAGATTGTTAAGAAAATTGATATTGATATAGATCCAAAAACATACCTGGTCTCGAAACCAAGGGAAGGAGCTGCTGGGAGAACTGGTCTATGGAGAGTATATAGACCAGTCGTTAATTTAAGTAAATGTATTGATTGTGGTATATGTTGGCTTTATTGCCCAGAGGATGTTATTATGTGGAGTAAAGGTTCCAAGATATCTATTGATTACACATATTGTAAAGGATGTGGTATTTGTGCGCAGACCTGTCCTGTGAAGGCGATTAATATGGTTCCGGAGGAGATGTGAGTTGAGTATCTCTCTACCAAGAAAAAGATTCAGGACTGCTATGATAGGTAATCACGCAGTTGCTCAAGCAGTTAAGATGGCGCGTGTGAAATTCATATCGGCTTACCCAATAACTCCACAGACAATAATTGTTGAGAGATTAGCTGAAATGGTTGAGAGAAAAGAATTAGAGGCCGAGTTCGTTAATGTTGAGTCTGAGTACGCCGCATTAAGCACCGTTATGGGCGCCGTATTGGCTGGTGTGAGGTCATTTACAGCAACTTCTTCTCACGGACTACTCTACATGTATGAGATGATTTGGTGGGCGGCTGGGGCGAGATTACCGGTTGTTATGGCTGTTGTGAATAGAGCTATTGGTCCTCCATGGAATATTCACGTGGATCACAACGATATATTAACTATGAGAGATAGTGGGTGGATAATATCTATGGCGGAGAATACACAGGAGGCATTTGATATGATTATTCAATCTTATAGAATAGCTGAGGATAAAAGAGTTCTTCTCCCAGTGGCGGTGGGATTAGAAGGATTTGTATTAAGCCATAGTGCGGAGTATATAGAGATACCTGAGCAGTGGGAGATTGATAGATACCTCCCCTCCAGAGACCCTGATGCACCCTACAGTGTGAAGAGAGGCGAGAAATTCACTATCGGCAATCTAGGAAAAGACGAGAACCATATGCTTCTTAAGATAGCGGCTATGAAAGCGATGGATAATGCCAGGAAAATTATTTATGAGGCTGATAGAGAGTATGGCAAGATCATGGGTAGAGAATATGGGGGTTTGGTGGAGAGATACAGAGTTGATGACGCTAAATATATATTGGTTTCAATGGGAAGCTGGTCTGGAACTATTAAAGAAGCAGTGGATCTATTGAGAGAGGAGGGGTACTCAGTAGGATTATTAAGAATAAGATACTTCAGACCATTCCCACATGAGGAAATAATAAAGTACGCATCGGGTGCAAGTGGCGTGGTTGTATTTGATAGAGACATCTCTCTTGGTAAAGGAGGGGTCATAGCTACAGAGGTTCTAGGTTACATAGATAGAAACACATCTTTCTGGGGGGTAGTAGCTGGTTTAGGAGGTGTTGATGTCTCATCGAAAGAATTTGCTAATATAGTCAAGAGATTTCTTGCAGAGATAGAATTAAATGGTTTCACAAAGAGAGAAATTGTTTATTATCTCAATGGCGAGGTGTTTGAGATATGAGTATTAGAGTGAGAATTGATCAGATACCAAAGGAGAGATACTCTCTACCAGGAAATGCTGCGTGTCAAGGATGTCCACACTTAATAGGTTTAAAGATCGTTGGCAAGGTCTTTAGAGGAGAAGCAACACTAGTTATACCGGCGGGATGCTCCTCGATTATACCGGGCTATCACCCGTATACATCACTTAATATGAGAGTTATTCACGTCCCATTCGCGTCAGCTCCAGCAGTTGCTGGAGGAATATCGAGAGCTCTTAAGGTGAGGGGTGAGGATGCCGGACCTGTTATTGTCTGGGCTGGTGATGGAGCAACATTTGATATTGGATTCGCCACCTTATCAGGATCAGCTGTGAGAGAAGATGATATAATATATATTGTATCTGATAATGAGGCGTATATGAACACTGGTGTTCAAGCAAGTGGCTCAACTACTTATGGCGCTAAAACAACTACTACACCGATCCTGGGTAAGAGAGATAAGAGAAAAGAAATAGATCTTATAATGCTTATGCATAAAATACCTTATGTAGCCACGGCTAGTGTTGCTTATCCCCTTGATTTCTACGAAAAACTTCTGAGAGCATCAGAGATAAGAGGTTTCAGATTTATTCATCTACACTCACCATGTCCACCTGGTTGGAGATTCGATGATAGTGAAACAGTAGATATTGCTAGACTAGCTGTTGAGACGGGGGCGTGGATACTCTTTGAATATGATAGAGGTAGACTTACTATTAGTCCAAGTAGTAGACCATATGCAGATAGGAGTCGTAGAAAACCACTTAAACAATATCTTGAGAGACAGGGGAGATTCGCAGGGATCTCTGAGGAAGATATAAAGATCATTGAGGAGATGATAGATAATAACTGGAGAATACTTGTAGAGCTCGAGAAAATACTCAAGTAAATATTTGACTATGCATAGATCAAGTATTTTTATTTTTAAGATTCGAGTTACGTAGGTGAGGAACATTATAATACCTTCATAATATTTCTTGAACAATGAATTATGCAATGATCCATACATATGATAAATAAGTCGTGAAATTTATAGGAAAATATAATGGGTTAATTAACAACATAAGAACTAAGAGAGTGAAGAACTAAGGTGCCTAGTAAAGATAAAGATTTTGAGAAAAGAGGTCAGAGCAGTGAGATTAGTTTAGTGGATAGTATATGCTCAAAGAGATATTGTGTAGCTGTAATAGCAGAGAAACCAAAATCGGCGTATAAGATCTATCAAGCACTAGGCCCCGGGGAAAAAATAGTTATTGAGAATATTCCGATTTACTTAATAGATAAAATAGATAAGGTTTTAGTAATTATCCCAGCCGCAGGACATTTATTCACATTATCTACTGAGACTAGAGGTTATCCTGTCTATGATTATAAGTGGGTTCCAAGGCACTTAGTTGAGAGGGGGTATGAGCATTTAGTGAGATTCCATAAATTATTCTCTAGATTACTCGGCAAAATGAGAGAGTATGTGAATGCGTGTGATTATGATATTGAGGGCTCGGTTATTGGGTATATGATAATTAAGCATTGGGGTGATGTGAAGAGAGCTAAGAGAATGAGGTTCTCAACACTTACACGAGAAGATATTGTGAAAAGTTTTAATTCGCTGCATCCTTTAGATATCGAGATGATCGAGGCTGGATTAGCTAGACATGAACTTGATTGGATCTGGGGTATAAATATTTCGAGAGCAATAACAGATCTGTATAATCGAAGAATTAATAAGAGAAGAATACTTAGTGCTGGTCGTGTTCAGACACCTACGTTGTATGAGGCTCTTAAGAGATATGTGTCTAGAGAGATTTTTGTTCCGGAACCATTATACAGGATCAAGATAAAAGCTGTTTATAGAGGCTCGATAATAGATTTCGAGGATGAAGGAGATCCTCTGAGATCAAGATCTGATGCCCTGAGAGTTAGAGAAGAGATCTTATCAAGAGGATTTATAGATATCGTGAATGTTTACTCAAGAGAGATAAGATACTCACCTCCACACCCTTTTAATCTAGGAGATCTTCAAGAAGAGGCTTACGCAATATATAGTTTATCACCATACGAAACACTTAAGATCCTCGAAGATCTTTATTTGGAGGGATTAATAAGTTATCCTAGAACAAATAGTCAGAAGCTTCCCGAGACATTGAGTAATAGAGATATTATACAGAGTTTATCAAGAATACCTGAGTATAGATTATTTGCACAAAAAATTCTTCAGAAGAGAATTCTACGACCTAATAATGGTGATAAAGAAGATCCTGCGCATCCAGCAATTTATCCAACTGGTGAGATTCCTAATCCGAGACTTAGTGTTAAGCATAAAAGAATCTATGATCTTGTTGTTAGAAGATATCTAGCCACTTTTCACGATGATCTTGTTGTTAAAGATATTCAAATAAGAGGTTGCGTAGGAGGAAGATGCTTTAGAGCATCAGCTAGAAGAATTTTAGAGAGAGGATGGCATGAGGTATACCACTTCTATAGTATTAGTGAGGTATATATCCCTGAGATCAAGGAAAATATCTCGGTACCGTTACATGAGATCAAGATTATTAAAACATATACTAAACCACCTAATCTATATAACAAAGCCGCGCTACTGAGATGGATGGAAAACGAAAATATTGGTACTGAGGCGACGAGAGCAGAGATTATAGAGACTTTATTCAAAAGAGGTTATTTAAGTGGTAAGAAGATTAAGGTCACAAACACAGGCTTCGAGGTAATAGGTATATTATCGAAGTACTTCCCGGAACTCTTATCAACAGAATTAACAAGGAAATTCGAGATATATCTAAATGATATAATGATGGGTAAGAGAAGTAGAGAAGAGGTTGTTGAAGAAGCAATTAAGACAGTTGGTTCATTAATAGATAGGTTCAAGAAAGAGACAATTCATGGAGGAAGCAAAGAACTTGTTAAAGAGAAATGTGTTATATGTGAATTAGAGAAGACGCCTGAGAGTAAATATGGTTTCTGCAAAATACATGAAGAAGCTTTGCAGAACATATATAAAGCCTATAAAAGTTGGGAGATTGATGAGTATGATTGGAACACGTATCTAGATAAGATATACAGGAGTAAGTTAACAGGTAAATTTGTTAGAGATGTGATAAATTATCTTCACAAGAAAAATTTTTCTTAGAGACTAATGAGTAGAGCAAGTTATAGACATTCTAGAAATCCCCAGATCTATGCTCAGTTAATAGCTTCAATAAGTGTCTTAATCATATTATATTTCGTCTCTCTCTATACCCAGATAAACACGGATCTTATTAAAAAACTAAGCTTCTTATCTATGAGTATCTATATCATAATTATACCTATTCTCATAGCATTATTCATGATTATCTCGCCTATAGACATAATACTACTATCAACCCCAAGTCTTGTATATAGTATCTACTTAATCTATTCAAGAAGTAATATCTTCAGTAACTACTTATCATTATTCGGAGACCAGTTATTATCAACAACAATTCTACTAATCACTTTCTTCATAATAATTCTGAGATATCGAGCTACTCTAAGACCCATTAACTTCTATAGAGACTTAAATTCGTTGAAGAATTTCTTTATATTCTCCATTAATAAGGAGGTTATTAGCGACGTAATTATTTTTATGGGAGCGATAATATTGATCCTAGCCTTTCTGGAGATTATTACCAGAGTATTCCTTGGCGCGGGGCACATTTTTCTATCCTACACCTACTTGTCAGGTGCATTAGTAAGTACTCTATTTCTAGCTAAGGGTCTTCGGAGACATATTTATTATTTACTGATTGCCACCTTATCCTGGTTCTCGCTACCCCTGATCTACGTGGTATATATAGATACCCCTATTGAGAGAAGATCTATATTTACTAGAAGAGAGATCATTAATGACTCACTAGTTTATATTCAGAATGTTCTTCTAGATCGAGGGAAGATGTACATAGATCTCTCCACAGGTAGATCGCCACATATACTAATTGTCGGTGCTACTGGGAGTGGGAAGACTCAGATGAGTAAAAGGATCTGTGGCTCATTATCAAGTGGGAATATATCTACCATAATTATTGATCCTCATAATGAATACATGGATCTAGGCTTCAGAAGATACGGGATCCGAGAAGTGACTGGATTAATTCTCAGAGAGATATCTAGTTCAAGAGAATCTATTGAGGAATTCATTGATATACTCAGAATATCATTTAGATTAGGACCATTACAAATAGCTGTTCTATCAGATACACTTCTAGAGTATTTCCAGGAGTATAGAGATTTTAGTGGTCTTCTAGATTTTATTGAGAAAAAAATAATTGATAGTAGTAATAATGAGATTCAGAGAGCTCTAAGAAGTATACAATTCTATATTCGATTACTCCTCGAGAACATTCCTCAAAGAATAAATGAGTTAGCTCATGAGTCAATAGATCTTGATAAATCATTGATTATCGACCTCAGCTATGTGACAAAGAATCAATTTATTACCGAGATATATATCTATTTCCTACTAAGACATATATGGAGTAGAGTGAGAGAAAAAGGTTTCAGTGAGAAGATAAGGTACTACATAGTTATAGATGAAGCACATAATTTATTAAGTGGTAAGGTATCAGAGTTGATATTAAGAATAATTAGAGAGAGTAGAAAATTCGGTCTCGGTATAATATTAGTGTCTCAATTAATAGATCAAAGAATCAAAGAATTTTTCGGAAACATAGGTAGTTTAATAATAATGAAGACATTAGATAAAGAAACACTAGATTTCATTGAGTCAAGTACGAGAGTCGATATAAGTCTCGCGACGCATCTTAAGGACACAGAGTTTATATACATAGATCTTTACAAAGATAAGTTTCCTCGTAGAGGAAGAATAATTTTTGAGTAGATTTATATGCCGCCGGCGGGATTCGAACCCGCGACCCCCGGATCTCCCAGGTTAACCGTATGAGTCCGGTGCTCTACCAGCTGAGCTACGGCGGCTCTCTAATTCATTATTATCTTCTAAGATTTTAAGGATTTATCTCTTGATTTATTTTTACTGATAAAGAATTGTTGAGTATTATATGAGGTTTTTAAGTCATAATTCACATGAATCGTTTTTAATCTAAAGTGACTAATTTATATTTCTCTTATAGTAATTATATGTTGAGGGAGATTTTTTGATAACTATTATCGGATCTGGGAGAGTTGGTACAGCTGCTGCTATATATATAACTTTTCAAGAATTAGATGATGTAATGTTAATAGACATAGTTCCTGGAAGACCACAAGGAGAGGCCCTTGATCTTTCTCACGCATTATCAATACTTGGTAAAAGTGTGAGGGTTTATGGATCTAATGATTTTAAAGATATAAGTGGCTCAGACCTAATTCTTGTAACAGCTGGTTTCCCAAGAGGACCTGGTATGACTAGAGAACAATTAGTTGAGAAAAACGCTGAGGTTGTTCGAGACATAGCCAAGAAAGTTATTGAATACGCACCAAACGCACCCGTGATCCTCACAACAAATCCTCTTGATGCAATGGTTTACGTGTTCTACAAAGCTAGTAAAATGCCTAGGAACAAGGTAATTGGTTTCAGCGGTGTACTAGACACTGGTAGAATGAGATATTATATAGCAAAGAAACTAAATGTATCCCCAGCCGATGTGGAGGCTGTAGTAATAGGTCAGCATGGAGAAAAAATGTTCCCCGTACCTAGACTAAGTAGAGTTTTCGGAAATCCATTGGAGAAGGTATTGTCGAAGAGCGATATCGATGAAGTCGTGACAGAGACAATTAAAGCAGGAGCTAGAATAATTGAGTTGAGAGGCTACAGCTCATCTTATGGACCAGGAGCAGGGTTAATGCTGATGGCGAAGGCTATTA